>NZ_JABXJH010000048.1:0-36592 GCF_013373675.1 Bacteroides sp. L10-4 | reverse complement strand
CATAAGCGGCCTTCAATTTGACCGCTAAGCTACGAATTCAAATCCGTTTCATTCTAAAGGACTGCTTAAAAGACTGTATTTCAATAATTTCAAAGACCGATTAGCTAACTTTTATTGGACAGTAGTGATAAGTTTTACTAAATTAAGATTAACGTTTCTCGTTTTCGTTCTCAGTTGAACAGTGCAAACATAAGGAAAACTAAATAAAGAGGGCTATAAAAAACTATTCTTTAATACGTCAAACCTGAAATTCAAATACGTTATCAATACGTCATAAGAAAATAAATCACTAATAATCAAAAGATAATATATACTTCTAATCATTACGTCACAATATGTTATATAACACAAGAGGGAGAAATTCAACATTCCTCCCTCTCATACGCTTCCTATATTTAAAGGAAGTTAATATCTAAAAGCTACAGTTTATTGCTTAGATAATCCGTCAAACTATCCTCCCTCTCCAAAGCGAACTTTTTGCGGAGACGGTAACGGATTGTTTCAACTCCACGAACCGAAATGTTCAACAGAGGTGCTATTTCTTTCGTGGAAAGGTTCATCTTCAGATAAGCACACATCATGCGTTCGTTGTGGGAAAGTTCAGGATGCTTGGCATGAAGACGCTTCATGAAATTGTTATGTATCAAGTCAAACTGGTCTTCAATACGCTTCAAAACCTCATCACTCTGTATATTACCGTCTATTTTATTATTGATAAGTATGAGTTGCTGTTTCCCTTCACGGGCCCCCTCACCCTTCAGCAAGGCGGATACTTTAAGTATCTCTGACTTGATTTCAGTCAGCATTTCATTCTTACGGACAAAGTTTATCATCAGATTGGCCATTTCCTGGCTCTTATGTTGCAAATCGTATTCCAATTTTTCTTTCTCCAGCTGCATAATCTGCTTTTCCTGACGGGCTTTCTCCTCTTCGTACTCCCTTTCCATATCGTGCAACTCCTTGTCCTTCTCAACCACCGCCTGCTGTTTCTTCCGCTTCACACGGACATCATCCCAGCGGTAGACATACCATAAGGCAAGCAAAGCCAAGATGATATAACAAGCGTATGCAGCAGCACTGCGATACCACGGTGGAAGTATACGGAAGGCGATTGTATCCGATGATGTCGTACCGTCAGGAAAGACCGCTTTAACTTCAAACGTATATTCACCTTCCGACAGATTACTATACTCCTTGGTGCGTACCGTTGTAAAATCAGACCAGCTCCCCTTATTCAGACGATATTGAAAACGGACATCATCTCCTACCGCAAAGAAAGAAAGGGCATAGTCAAAACGAACGGAATTCATGGAATAAGCTATCACCGGAACTGGCTTCTCTCCTAAAAAGTTTGCGGTATATACCAATGAATCCTTGGGATAAGACAGATACATGTTCCTTATATATAAGGAGTGGCTACGATCCTGACGCTCCCTTACGGCCGGGATACTGAATAAAGCGAAACCTTCTTCATTAGGAACCACCATCAGCGAATCTGAAAGAGGAATAATCGTTTCAAAACCGGGTACCAGTTCAATCAGCGATTGCCGGATGGGATTAATGCTTGTATTCGCCCCCCGCTTATAGGTACCCAGATTGGCAATACAGATTTCGTGAGGGCTCAAACTAATCAACTTATCGTGATACTCCAAGATACGCGAATAGGCTGCGGTGCCATTCAAAAGGTTGTTCATATCCGGACAAGGCTCTATGACATCTTTATGAGGATTATGCTTATAGATTCCCCGGGGAGTGGCAAAATACACCCGGTCTTCCATCTTCGCTATATACATATCACGCCCTACCGGGAAACCATCCTTCGCGCTATATTCCTTTATACGGACAGCTTTTGTCAAATCATTATCCAAATCCACACGGGTAACGTGGTCTGTATTGTACACCCAAATCACCTTATCGCTTTCCTGCTCAAAAAGACGGCAAGAATCGTTCACACCCTCAATCTTGCCAACCACCTGCCATTCTCCATTCTTTTTCCCAACCAAATAAATGCCGCTATACACCCCGACATACATAAGGTCCGTACGTCCTGCCACAAGTTGGCAACACCAGGCACCGGCAATATCCGTCACGCGTTTTACGGAAGTACCATTGATAAGGAAAATACCACGGTCGTGCAGACAGAAGAGTTCATCACCTATACGGCAAAGGTTCCAGACCTGTCCGCTGGATTGGGGCATCGGACGGATATCCGGCAAATCGCCGTTCATCTGTACCGGATAAGAAGTGTAATACAGCCCCCGATTGGTACCTAAATAAAGATAGCCGCCTTCTACCGCCGCCGTATATCCCGTGCCGTAGGAATAGGGATAGGAATAGAGATTCGTAAAAGGAGAACTCAGACAGACGTAGTCAATGCCGCTATCCAGACCGGCCCAAAGGTTTCCGGTCGTATCGAAGGAGACAGAAAGCACGGTATTGTTACGCAAGCCGTTGTTCTCATTGAAATATTTCAGTTGCATGGTGCTGCAATCCACCAGTACCAATCCTTTATGAATGGTTCCCAAGGCAATCTTATCATCCTTTTTGGCCACGCAAAAGACTTCATTCTCACGCATAAACTCTTCGGCACCGGTGATAAACGGTTCCATCGTACGTCCGTCACAATAGTAAAGTCCGTTGTATGCAGTCACCACCAGAACACCTTTCTTATAAGGTATAATGCCACGAATACGCTTGGAAGCCAACCCATCTGCACCCTGAAGAGGGAAAAAAGTGTTTCCGACCAAAAGCCATACACCTCTGTCCGTACCGATATAGAGAATACCATTGACCATATTGGAACAGTCTATTTTGGCATCCATTTCAATGGCGGTATATTTGCCGTTCAGGTACTTCACCACGCACCCGTCCCCTTGGAAATACAGGATATTGTCTGTTTCATGGATGCCCCATACGTTTCCAAGGAAACGAACAGCACTCTCCAAAGTATCGGACATGCAATGATAGACCAAAGAACCATCCGCATCCGGTTCATAATAGCCGAACTCATTGATACCTCCCACATAAATGCGTTTTTGGTTAGCAGAAGCCAGCACAGAACGCACATCGGAAGCATTGTTCAATGGAAATACGTTCCAGACATTGCCATCAAATTGCACCATACCGTTCTTATTGGCAAAATACACCCACTTGTCATCATAGGGTGCAATCTGCCAAGTCTGTGCCCCCTTGCCATAAACACTTTTATCAAAATTGACGATAAAGCTATTCCAGCCGGCAATTGCTTCGACAAAAGAGGGAAAAAGAAAAAGGCAGAAAAGAAAGCAGAATGACAATATGTGTTTGTTCATGCGCATAATGGCTATATAGTTAGTTGCACAAAAATAATGCTTATTTTCAAGGTAGCGTACAATAGCATATCAGTTTTTTTTCGTCCCCGATTATTTTTTTCTTCTCAAATGGCAATCTTTTGCATCAGTATACTCTAAATTCCGGTATACTAGGAAGTATTCGTCCGACAGCTGTCGGACGATAATTCAACAGTTGTCGGACGATAATTCAACAACTGTCGGACGATAAGGTTACAGCTGTCGGACGAATACTTCTTAGTAATTGGACAAATACTTCTTAGTAAAAGGAATATCTGTCCATCGTAATGCCGGAAAGAATCCGTACCTCCCCCCCCTCAAAAGAGTCTATGTAGGGAGGCCATGAAAAGGAATAGAATGAGGAATCAAAAAAATAAATAAAAAAAACACCGGAAGCTATTGCAGATTTCAAAATAATGTCTACCTTTGCAACCGCAAAACAGAAAAACGGGTAAGTCCTATACGGCCAGCTCCCTTCGAATCCTCCAGGGCTTGATCGCAGCAAAGGTAGTTGGTTGTAGCGGCGCGATATAGCAAGCTTGCCCACCCGCCTCTTTAGCTCAGTTGGCCAGAGCACGTGATTTGTAATCTCGGGGTCGTTGGTTCGAATCCGACAAGAGGCTCAAAAGAAAAGCAGGTGACACTTTCGTGTCATCTGCTTTTTTCTTTTTGCCCCACAAAGAATCCTCTAATTTATTTAAAATCTATACATCGGCTTGCCCTTGAATCCAACTATATTTGTACCTTTGCACATTATTTCTAAGAAAGATGGCAGAAAATAAAGGTTACATGCAACGATACGCAATGCTGTTCGGCACCTATATGGGAGTTTTTTGGATATCGAAGTTCATACTCTTTCCGGTAGGACTGTCGGTTCCTTTTTTACTTTTCCTTTTCATGGGACTCACGCTATGCGTACCTTTTATGGGATATTATTATGCACGGATGTATCGTAATCACGTATGCGGAGGCGGCATCAGCTTCCTGCACGCATGGGTATTCACCGTTTTCATGTATATGTTTGCCGCGCTGCTTGCCGCCGTGGCACACTACATCTACTTCAGGTTCATAGACCACGGATATGTGCTCAACACTTGCGAAACGATGGTAGACACACTTGCCCAAAGCAACATGCCGGGCATGGATTCTTACATCGCCACCTATCAAGAAGCTCTGGAGACAGCCCGGCTGCTCAGCCCTATCGACATTACGCTGCAGATGATATCGTCCAATGTGTTTTGGGGTTCGATACTGGCTTTCCCCACCGCCTTGTTCGTAATGAGACGCAAAAAAGACGACGCTCCGGCAGAGTGACGGAACAGTAAAAAGGAATGTAATTTTAATTGTAAACAGAAAAATCATACATTAATGGATATTTCAGTTGTCGTACCACTATATAATGAAGAAGAATCACTCCCCGAATTGTTCGCATGGATTGAGCGAGTGATGAATGCCAACGGCTTTTCATACGAAGTAATCTTCGTCAACGACGGAAGTACCGACCGTTCCTGGCAGGTAATCGAACAATTGCAGGCACAAGCTCCGGACAAGGTACGGGGCATTAAGTTCCGCCGCAACTACGGGAAGTCGCCGGCATTGTTCTGTGGTTTCGAACAAGCGCAAGGAGACGTCGTGATAACCATGGACGCTGACCTGCAGGACAGTCCCGACGAAATACCCGAGCTCTACCGCATGATTACCCAAGAGGGGTACGACCTCGTATCGGGCTGGAAGCAGAAA
Organism: Bacteroides sp. L10-4; assembly: GCF_013373675.1. Classification (NCBI taxonomy): domain Bacteria; kingdom Pseudomonadati; phylum Bacteroidota; class Bacteroidia; order Bacteroidales; family Bacteroidaceae; genus Bacteroides; species Bacteroides sp. L10-4. Next base: position 31,523 of record NZ_JABXJH010000048.1, on the reverse strand, counting down.
CGTTACGACCCGCTGTCAAAAACTCTCCCCACAAAATTGTTCAATGCCACCGCCCGCAAAGTATCGGGCATCAAAAACCTGCACGACTTTAATTGCGGACTGAAAGCGTATCGCAAAGAGGTGGTCAAGAACATAGAAGTATATGGTGAAATGCACCGTTACATCCCTTATCTGGCCAAGAATGCCGGCTTCAAGAAAATCGGTGAGAAAGTGGTGCACCACCAGGCACGCAAATACGGAAAGACCAAGTTCGGGCTGAACCGTTTTGTAAACGGGTATTTGGACCTTCTTTCCCTTTGGTTCCTTTCCCGGTTCGGCATCAAGCCCATGCATTTTTTCGGATTGCTGGGTTCGCTGATGTTCATCTTCGGCTTTATAGCCGTGGTCATAGTGGGTGTCAGCAAGTTGTACTACATGCACCATGGCATGCCCTACCGCCTTGTGACCGACTCTCCCTACTTCTACCTCTCGCTGACCTCCATGATTATCGGCACGCAACTATTCGTGGCAGGATTCCTCGGAGAACTGATTTCACGCAATGCCCCGGAACGAAACAAATATCAAATAGAGAAAACCATTTAACGATGAAAAAATTAGTCAGACTTGTCATACTCGGAGCTATCCTTTGTCCGATAGCAGGCATAGCCATTTCCTGCTCGGAAGAGGCCGACTGCTCCATGACGGCACGCCCCATGGTGAATTGCATTCTTTATAGAGTAGACCCCGAAACCCAATACGTGGAGAACGACACGCTCGACTCGCTCACCGTGACGGCATACGGCACCGACTCCATCATCATCAACAACCAGAAGAAGGTACACGACATCTCCCTGCCATTGCGCTATACGGAAGATTCCACCAAGCTGATATTCAAGTACAGCCGGACTAAGAGTGACACGATGGTGATACGCCACACCAACACCCCCTATTTCCTATCGATGGATTGCGGCTATCAGATGAAGCAGGCCATCACGAACATAACGTTCACCCGCATCTCTCTGGACTCGATATACATCAAAGACAATGAAGCAGGCATCTATGGAAAGGAAAATCTTAAGTTATTCTATTAGTCTGGTACTCTGCCTGCTGATGTTCCTCCCTCTACAGGCGCAGAACGGGAATCCTACCGCTCCCCCCCAGGGAACACCTCCCAAGAAGGAGAAGAAGGACGCGAAAGAAGAGGTGCACTATCCGTTATACAACGGCATGTCCGTGGGCCTGGACTTGTGGGGAATCGGAAGTTCCGTATTTGGAGGAGATTTCCTGAGTTCCGAAGTGGCCGTGGACGTAAACCTCAAAAATCGCTTCTTCCCTATTGCCGAACTGGGATATGGCTCCACGGACACCTGGAGCGACAAAGGCATACACTACAAAAGCAACGCCCCCTACTTCCGCATTGGAATGGACTATAACACGCTATACAAGAAGCAGCACGGACACATGCTACTCGTAGGCTTGCGCTACGGTGTAAGTAGCATTAAGTACGATGTAGACGCTTTGGGAGTGGACGACCCGATATACGGTGGCATCGTAGGTAATCCGAATCTGGACGACGAGATATGGGGAGGCAGCCTGCCCTATAGCCATAAAGGAATGAAAGGCTCCATGCAATGGGCGGAATTTTGTGTCGGTATCCGGGCGCACGTCTGGAAGGCATTGTATATGGGCTGGTCGCTACGCTTCAAGTTCAAATTGTCCGCCTCCGCCGATAAATACGGCGACCTATGGTATGTACCTGGTTTTGGGAAATATGGCTCCAACACGATGGGAGTAACCTATACGATAACTTATAAACTACCTCTATAAGCGCTTATGACAGGGTTAGAGATTTGGCTACTGGCCGTAGGACTTGCGATGGATTGTTTCGCAGTTTCTATAGCCAGCGGAATTATATTGAAACGCGTCCGGCTGCGCCCTATGCTGGTGATGAGCATCAGTTTCGGCTTTTTCCAGGCTTTGATGCCTCTGCTGGGATGGATAGGCGCAAGTTTTTTCAGCCATCTGATAGAAAGTATCGACCATTGGATAGCATTCAGTATCCTTGCCTTTCTGGGTGGACGTATGATAATGGAATCCTTCAAGGACGAAGGTTGCAAGCACGAGTATGACCCCACTAGTCTGAAGGTGGTGCTCGCTCTGGCCGTGGCAACCAGCATCGATGCATTGGCGGTAGGTGTTTCGTTTGCACTCCTCGGCATCAAGCAATTCTCAGCCATTCTTTCCCCCATCGGGATTATCGGTTTTGTATCATTCGCCTTGTCGATGGTCGGCCTGATGTTCGGCATCCGTTTTGGATGTGGCATAGCCCGCAAACTGCGCGCCGAACTTTGGGGAGGAATCATCCTCGTCATCATCGGTACCAAGATATTGATAGAGCATCTCTTCTTTTAATTAATAAAAAGTAAAAACTCAGATAGGATATGAAGAAGAAAGTACAACGAAATTTTTTATGGATTGCCCTACTGGTGCTGGGCACCATCTGGATACTTGCCCGCCACAACCAAGCCACTCCTTATCAGACAGACAATGGACTGATATTCGGTACGATATATAAAGTGACTTATCAATGCGACCAGAATCTGAAGGCTGAAATAGAAGCAGAACTCAAACGTTTTGACGGTTCCTTGTCCCCTTTCAATGATACGGCGACTATTACGCGCATCAACCGCAACGAGGACATTGTGCCCGACACATTCTTTACCAACGTCTTCCACCGAAGCATGGAAATCTCTCAAGAGACCGATGGTTCCTTCGATATCACCGTTGCCCCTTTGGCCAATGCCTGGGGATTTGGTTTCAAGAAGGGCAACTTCCCCGACTCTGCCATGATAGACAGCCTGCTGGAGATGACAGGATACGAAAAAGTAAAATTGTCCGATGAGGGGAAAGTGGTGAAAACAGACCCACGTATAATGCTCTCGTGCAGCGCTGTGGCAAAAGGATATGCAGTAGATGTCATAGCCCAACTCCTGAAGAAGAAGGGTATCTGCAACTTCATGGTCGATATAGGCGGAGAAGTGGTGGTTCATGGACAAAACCCTCAGAATAGACTTTGGCGCATCGGTTTGAATAAGCCGATAGATGACTCATTGGCGGTGAACCAAGAATTGCAAGCAGTGCTGCAAGTCACGGATTTAGGCATGGCTACATCGGGCAATTATCGCAACTACTACTACAAAGACGGAAAGAAATATGCGCATACCATCGACCCGCGTACCGGCTATCCGGTGCAACACAGCATCTTGTCTGCTACCGTCATCGCCAAAGATTGCATGAGCGCAGACGCCTATGCCACAGCATTCATGGTGATGGGGCTGGAAGAAGCAGAACGCGTAGCGGATGAGCATCCGGATATCGACGCCTGCTTCATTTATGCGGATGAAGAAGGAAAGCTTCAAACGTTTTTAACAAAAGGAATGGAGAAGTATATGAAATAATGTGCAAATACGATTAGCCCATCATTTATAAAATACAAAATATACCGCCAGAACCAGACATACAAAAGCTGCAAAATGGTTCCAATGCAGGGTTTCTCCCTTGAAAAGGACTGTTGTAAACACCGTAAAGATTATCAATGTAATAACTTCTTGAATTACTTTAAGTTGCATCAATGAAAATGGGCCTCCATTACCTAGAAAGCCTATCCGATTGGCCGGGACTTGGCAAGAATACTCAGCCAGAGCTATTACCCAGGAAAACAACACCACGGCATACAACGGCCAATTGGAAATGATTTTTGTCTCTTGTAACTTCAGATGCCCATACCAAGCAAATGTCATAAAAATATTAGATACAATCAATAGTAAAATAGTATAAAATGCCTTCATATATGTTTTTATAATTAATGGTTAATGTTTTATGATTGCAGGCAACAATTCCTCCTGCACATTCGTCATACTCCCCCATAGGCTATAGCGTGCCTCAGGATTCATTTCCTCTAATTGTTTCAGGATACCTTTCATTGTACTACGGCTGGATTGTGATTCATACGGACAATTCTTCACCTGCTTACGATACCCCCTCACTTGTGCCAACTCCATCAAATCCGCCTCATGAACCAGACACATCGGACGGATAATCGTCATATCAAACTTCTTCATCACCAGTCGGGGAGGCATGGAGCTGAATGCTCCCTGATAGGTGATATTCATCAGCAAGGTCTCCAGAATATCATCCATGTGATGGCCTAACGCGATTTTATTGCATCCCTGCTCCTTGGCTACGGTAAACAATGCCTTCCGCCTATTCCAAGAGCAAAGAAAACAAGGAGACTTACGGGTGTCGGTCGTGGCATCAAACTCCGTTTCAAAGAGCACAAAAGGCACACCCCACGACTCTACGTACTCCCTCAGATAGTCTACATCGCTCTGATAAGGTATATTCTTCATCACTACATGTACGGCGACAACGGAAAAACGAGGTTTATAGACACGGGCACGGCGTGCCAACAACTCCACCAGCGCCAAAGAGTCCTTGCCGCCCGAAAGCCCGATAAGAATCTTATCGCCGTCCTCTATCAGCCCATATTCCACCACACCTTTGCTAAACCGCCTGTCTATGCGGCGCAACATCTTTTCTTCTTCAGTAAATTGTGCCATTGATACGAGTTATGAGTTATAAGTTATAGCTCTTCCGGCTGCAAAAGTAAGGCAAAAGAACGATTTAAAGAAGAATTAACAAAATAGAATTACGGAAACCGGCTTTATTCACGATAAATTTGTATTTTTGACCTTCTGAACAAATCAGCATGTATCAATATGAATAAAAAATATATCCTTTCCATTCTATTCGGGCTTTTGAGCATAACGACTTCCGCACAAAGCCTGGCAGAAGCCAAAGCCTTGTACGAGAAGGGAGAATACGAAGAGGCCAAGCCCACCTTCAAGAAACTTGTCAAGGCACAACCTGGCAATGGAAATTACAACCTATGGTATGGTGTATGTTGCCTGGAAACCGGCGAACCCGCAGAAGCCTTGAAACATCTGGAGAGCGCTGTCAAGAGACGTGTCCCCAGCGGGCAATTCTATTTGGCCCAGGCATACAACGATTTATATCGATTCGAAGATGCCATCGATACTTACGAGGCCTACATTTCCGACTTGAGAAAGAGAAAACGCTCCACCGAAGAGGCCGAACAATTATTGGAAAAAAGCAAATCCAACTTGCGCATGCTGAAAGGTGTGGAAGAGGTTTGCTTCATTGACAGCTTTGTAGTAGACAAGAAAAATTTCCTGGATGCATACAAAATCAGCCCCGAATCAGGCAAGCTGTTCATGTATGACACCTACTTCAAAAATTCCGGTAAGGAAGGCGGAACGGTATACGAAACGGAGCTGGGCAATAAGCTATATTATAGCGAAATGCAACCGGACAGTACCCTCAGTATCCTTTCGCGCAACAGGTTGCTGGACAAATGGAGTGATGGCAGCTTGTTACCCGGAAGTATCAACGAGGCCATGAATGCAAACTACCCCTATGTACTTACGGACGGTATCACTATCTACTATGCCTCGGATGGCTCTGACTCGATGGGAGGATATGACATTTTCGTCACCCGTTACAATACAAATACCAACTCTTATCTGATGCCGGAAAATGTGGGCATGCCGTTCAATTCGCCCTACAACGACTACATGTACGTCATTGACGAGTTCAACGGCTTGGGATGGTTTGCCTCCGACCGCTACCAGCCCGAAGGCAAAGTATGCATCTACGTATTCATTCCCAACTCATCCAAGCAAGTGTACAACTACGAAGGGATGGACTCGGACAAGATGATATCATTGGCACAACTTCACTCTATCAAGGATACATGGACGGATACCGATGTGGTAAAGAACGCCCAGGAAAGGCTTCGGAGCACTGCCAACACAAAGCCGCAGACTACCAAGAAGCATGATTTCCAATTCGTCATCGACGACCACTCCACCTACTACCGGCTGGAAGATTTCCGCTCTCCGCAGGCCAAAACCTTGTATGGCAAATATAACCAACTGGAGCAAAGCTACAAGCAACTGCAGGAGAAACTGAAAGATATGCGTTCGGAATACTCCCGAGCCAACAAGCAGGAAAAGGACAAGATGTCTGTCGCCATCCTCGACTTAGAGCAACGCGTACGACAATTGTCTGCCGAAATGGAGCAGACCGCCATTCAGACGCGCAATCTGGAAAAACAAACCACCAAATAAAGAAAACTATGGATATACTCATTATCGCCGCATTGATTACAGGAGCAGTAATATTGTTCTTAGTGGAATTATTCGTAACTCCGGGCATCAGCGTTGCCGGTTTTCTGGCAGGAGGGTGCATCATCTTTGCCAACTACTATGCCTTTGCCTATATGGGCACCACGGCAGGTGCCATTACGCTTATCATATCTGCCTTGGCCTGTACCGGTTCGTTGATATGGTTCATGCGGTCCAAGACACTTGACAAAATTGCATTGAAAAAAAACATCACTTCCAAAGTAGACCGTAGTGCTGAGGAAAAAGTCAAAGTAGGCGACGTAGGCGTCACCACTACCCGCCTGGCTCTCATCGGCTATGCCGAAATCAACGGGGACATCGTGGAAGTAAAGTCATCAGACGGCTTCATGAACGAAAAGACTCCGATTATCGTAGACCGTATTGACAACGGAGTTCTCTTAGTGGAACGATTCAAGCAGTGAAACTCCAGAAATCAACCTATTTATAACTAACAATTAATATTTAATCTCATGGATCCAAACACAATGTATTTAACCGCCTTCCTCATTATAGGAGGCATTATCTTTCTGGTACTTTTCTTCCATTATGTACCGTTCTTCTTATGGCTGTCCGCCAAAGTATCGGGAGTAAACATCTCGCTGGTACAACTTTTTCTGATGCGCATTCGTAATGTTCCTCCTTATATCATTGTGCCCGGCATGATTGAAGCCCATAAAGCAGGATTGCAAAACATCACACGCGACGAACTGGAAGCGCACTACCTGGCCGGAGGTCACGTAGAGCGGGTGGTACACGCACTGGTATCCGCCTCTAAAGCCAATATCGAACTTCCGTTCCAGATGGCAACCGCCATCGACCTTGCCGGTCGTGACGTGTTCGAAGCCGTACAGATGTCCGTTAACCCCAAAGTAATCGATACCCCTCCCGTAACGGCTGTTGCCAAAGACGGTATCCAGCTGATTGCCAAGGCACGTGTAACAGTGCGTGCCAATATACGCCAATTGGTGGGAGGTGCCGGAGAAGACACGATTCTGGCCCGTGTAGGCGAGGGTATTGTGTCTTCCATCGGTTCGTCAGAGAATCATAAGTCCGTATTGGAGAATCCGGATTCTATCTCCAAACTGGTATTACGCAAGGGGTTGGATGCCGGAACGGCATTCGAAATTCTGTCCATTGACATCGCCGACATCGACATAGGCAAGAACATCGGTGCTGCCCTGCAGATAGACCAAGCCAATGCCGACAAGAACATCGCTCAAGCCAAGGCAGAAGAACGCCGCGCCATGGCCGTAGCCACAGAGCAGGAAATGAAAGCTAAGGCCCAGGAAGCCCGTGCCAAAGTTATCGAGGCAGAAGCGGAAGTACCTAAGGCCATGGCCGAAGCATTCCGCAACGGCAATCTGGGTATCATGGACTATTACCGGATGAAGAATATAGAAGCTGACACTTCCATGCGCGAAAACATTGCCAAACCGACGACGGGCAATACCAGCCAGCCGTTGAGTAAATAACTAGAAAAGTAACTGACAGAAACGCCGGAACCGGTGAACAAGAATCGGTTCCTGGCGTTTCTATTTATAAACAAAAGATTAAAACCTCAAGTATATGAAGAAATATTTCGCCTCTTCCGAACTGATTATCAATGAAGACGGTTCTGTATTTCATCTTCACGTAAAGCCCGAATGGCTGGCAGACAAGATTATCTTGGTAGGCGACCCCGGACGGGTGGCACTGGTTGCCTCCCATTTCGAAAACAAGGAATGTGAAGTGGAAAGCCGCGAGTTCAAGACCATCACCGGTACTTACCAAGGAAAACGCATCACAGTGGTTTCCACCGGTATCGGATGTGACAACATCGATATCGTGATAAACGAGTTGGATGCCCTGGCAAACATCGACTTCGAAACGCGCCAAGAAAAGCCTTGCCTACGTAGCCTTGAGTTGGTGCGTATCGGCACCTGCGGCGGCCTACAACCCTACACCCCGGTAGGAACATTCGTATGTTCCGAAAAGTCTATCGGTTTCGATGGTCTGCTCAACTTCTATGCCGGGCGCAACTCCGTGTGCGACCTGCCCATGGAACGTGCCTTCCTCAACCACATGGGATGGTCCGGTAACACGTGTGCCCCCGCCCCCTACGTTATTGATGCAAATGCTGAACTGATAGACCGCATCGCACAAGACGACATGGTACGTGGCGTAACGATTGCCGCCGGAGGCTTCTTCGGGCCTCAAGGCCGCGAGCTACGCGTGCCGCTTGCCGACCCGCACCAGAATGAGAAGATTGAAAAATTTGAATACAACGGCTACCGCATCACCAACTTCGAGATGGAAAGTTCCGCTCTGGCAGGCCTAAGCCACCTGATGGGGCACAAGGCCATGACGGTATGCATGGTCATCGCCAACCGCCTGATAAAAGAAGCAAACACGGGATACAAGAATACAATAGACACTCTTATCAAAACTGTACTCGAGCGCATCTAAGTATCCATCAAGAAACCCTACTCCCTCTCCTTCAGACAGTCTAGGGAGTAGGATTTAGCAATGACTTCATCATATCCTGCTTGACGTGCCCGTTGCTGGTCTGTATAAACTCCAAATACTCCCTCTCCTTCTCCTCATTCTCTACAAAAGAAACCATCTTGGAAAACCTACGATGGCATTCAAGGGAATACGGATTTCATGACTCATATTGACCAAAGAAAGTGTCTGCATTCGGTCGGATTCCTCTACCCTCCACTTGGCTTCGATAAGCTCCTTGGAACGACGCACACGGTCATTAATATCATGAGTTACTTTCCTCTACAGGCTCTACGGTACTATGTCGGTGTCCAATCTCCGCCGGAAGCATCAACATATTTGCGAACCGCACTCATCTGTCAGACACAAGGATAATTACTTTGCAGACAGAGGAATATCGAATAGTCTTATATGACCATTGTCGATTCAAGCTATCCTATCTACCCCTGGATGAGACGCTGTTGTTCAAAGCGTTTGAAATATATATCAATGAAGTCTTTTTCATTGGTGAACATATGTTATGCAGTGACAAAAATTTTACGGGTGACTGCCACCTGTATTTTATCTTTTGTTTCTTCTTGACGGTTACCTGCACATAGTTGAGTTGGAGAAGAAGTAGTTACGGGTTCTTGAAGCGACTCACGCAATTTCTATAAGTATCTGTCTGAAGTCACGCAATTATTACTGTGGCTGCGCGTTCTTTAACTCCGGGGATGGTTTGCAGGCGTCTGTACTGTTCAGGGAAATACCCCTCATACAAGGCGGTGTGTTCTTTCTGACACTCGGATATCTGAGCATTTATCAAGTCTGTCATCGCCAAATACTGCTTGATTACGGTGATGTCGACTGACGAAAAGTTGCCGGTCACCGCTCCAATGATGTTGTCCCGCCCATGCTTGTTTATCATTCTTCCATGAACCAGTGAGAGAAGTTTTTCGGCATCGGTCTCGCCCTGCGATATTGCCTGTACGATGCTCTGACAACTCCTGCCATCGGTATTGGAAACGTAGTTGCTAAAGCAGAAGCCGCAACGCTACATGGCCGCGTCAAGCTTATTCTTGTTGCAGGTCATATCCTTGCTCAGATTGAAAATGAGGCGATTGAGCTTGCGCATGTCCTAAGCTACTGGGTTTGTACAAAACTCTCCCTAACAAGCTGTTTCAGCTGGCACTCGGCTATTCATTAGGCGTCCTTTGTATCGCTCTTGCAACCCGGCAGCTGCTTAATGAAATAAGGGTTGGCAAGACGAAAAGCCATGTGTTCGCACAACTTATCCCATACCGGTCCCCATACGCAGCATGGTCTCCATTCACATTCCATGACTCCATGGAGAAGCATGTAATCGCGCATCTGTCTCAGTTGGGTGGTTAACGTTCCATAAGTTTGCTTGAAAATAATGGCCTCGTCATGACGCATAATACACAAAAAACATCTTTATGTACGTCAAGGCCTGTTACGATTCTGTTTCTGTCCATGGCAAGAGATATTTTTTTGTTTTACACCCCTAATTCACGAATAACTGTGAACAAAGCACGGCATCAGTAACAGATAATTTGTGGCAGGCTTGACCTTTTTATTCTGTCGATGTAGAAATCTAGCAATTTATATGTAAATTTGCATAAAAAACAAGCCGAATAAAATGAACCAAGATACCATTTGTGCCATAGCCACCGCTCAAGGGGGAGCCATAGGATGTATCCGCGTCTCCGGACCAGATGCCATAGAGATAACATCCCGCATATTTACCCCTGCCCGAGAGGGGAAGAAGTTGAAGGATACCAAGCCATACACTCTTACCTTTGGCTATATCCATGAAGAAGAAAACATCATAGACGAAGTGCTTGTCAGTTTATTCCGCGCCCCCCACTCGTACACGGGCGAGGATAGCACAGAAATTATGTGCCACGGTTCAAGCTATATTCTTCAGAAGGTGTTGCAACTGCTCATCGGTAACGGTTGCCGCCTAGCCGCTCCCGGTGAATACACGCAACGATCCTTCTTAAGCGGTAAAATGGACCTAAGCCAGGCCGAAGCCGTAGCCGACCTCATCGCCTCTACCTCTGCTGCCACTCACCGCCTCGCCATAAGCCAGATGCGCGGCGGGTTCAGTAAAGAGCTAGCCTCATTACGCGACCAATTGTTGCACTTCACATCACTCATTGAACTGGAGCTGGACTTCAGCGACCACGAAGAACTAGAATTTGCAGACCGCTCCGAACTATGTCTCCTAGCAGATGGCATAGAACAGGTAATTTCCCGTCTAGTGCAATCCTTCAGTGTAGGCAATGCCATCAAAAACGGTGTCCCCGTAGCCATCATCGGTGAAACGAACGCAGGTAAATCCACTCTGCTGAATGCACTACTAAACGAGGAACGAGCCATTGTTAGCGACATACACGGGACAACCCGCGATGTAATAGAAGACACAGTCAATCTTGGCGGGATAACCTTCAGGTTTATTGATACGGCAGGTATACGCGAAACAAATGACACCATTGAGAACTTAGGAATTGAACGAACCTTCCAGAAACTGGAGCAGGCGGAAATCGTACTCTGGATAGTCGATGCCACAAATGCCGTCTCGCGGATACCACAACTATCTAACCAGATACTTCCCCGTTGTGCAGGAAAACAGCTCATTCTCGTATTCAACAAATCTGATTTAGTTCAGGATGCCTCAACCATCCCCAACTCAGGTTTTACCGTGACCACTACTAATGTGCAATGCATCGCCATCTCTGCCAAAGGGCGTACCAACCTCGACAAACTCCAGCAAATGCTAATCTCTGCCGCTAACCTGCCCACAGTTACCCAAAATGATGTCATTGTCACGAATATCCGCCATTACGAGGCTTTGACCCATGCCCTGAAGGCCATCCACCGAGTCCAACAAGGGTTAGCAGAAAATCTATCCGGAGATTTTGTTTCACAAGATATCCGTGAATGTGTTTTCCATCTAAGCGATATTGCAGGGGAAGTCACGAACGATATGGTACTTGGAAATATTTTCGAACATTTTTGCATCGGCAAGTAAGTGGTGATTACCAACGATTAGCATATATCATCAATGATTATTAAGGCGTTCATTTTGAGCGCCTTTCTTTTTAGCCTTATAAGCGATGGTTATCGTTTATAGGGCTTTTTCAGCTCATTTTTGTACCGCATTTGTTGCTCGCTTGTTACTCTCCGATTTTAGGTCGGAAAGGTCGTGGAGAAAGTTGACTATGGTTGACTATGATTTACGATAGTTGAACAAAATGGAGAAATAACAAGAGAAATAAACCTCTAAAAGTAACGAATATGGCTACAAGTAAAATGAAAATCAAAAAGGTATGTGAGTGGTGTGGAATAACATTCTATGCTCAAAAGCTAACAACACGCTTCTGTTCTCATCGGTGCAATAATCTTGCATACAAGGAAGCTGTTCGGCAAAAGAGAAAACAAGAAGTAGAAACCAAAGTTCAAACGACAATCAGTGAACAACCCATATCCGATTTCAAGGATAAAGAATATCTATCATTCAAAGAGGTTGCTACTTTATTAGGTCTGAGCAAACAAGCCATATATAAAATGGTATATTCAGGAAAACTACAAGCATTCCGCATCAGTAGCAGATTGTCCTTCATCCGAAAGGGTGATATTGACCGAATGCTGGAAGCTCGCCCTTATAAACAACGACAGCCGAAGGACACTATTCCTATCACCGATTTTTATACCACAGCCGAAGTCAAAGAGAAATATCATGTAAACGAGTCATGGATATTTGTGGTAGCCAAGAAGAACAACATTCCTCGGACTTTCAATCGTGGCAAAACCTACTGGAGTAAGAAGCACATAGACGCTTACTTTGCCAAGAAAGCCCCAAATCCCGACATTTCCGAATGGTACAGCACACAGGAAATGCAAGAGAAATTCGGCATGACCTTATCCGCTATCTACACTTTTGTTTCCAAGAATGCCGTTCCGAAGAAGAAAGAAGGTATCATGGTGTACTATTCCAAGAAACATGTGGATATAGCCAAAGGTGTGGCAGCACCCGAAGAACCGCAGTATTATACGGTAGCCGAAGCAATGGAGAAGTTCAATCTCACTCGTGACCAACTCTATCATTATGCGAAGTACCATAATATTCCTAAGGTCAAGAAAGGCAAATACACGCTTATCTCCAAACCCGAACTAGACAAATTACTTGCAGCCCCAAAGATTGAATAAGTTATTTTTCGGTGAATGTAACCACCATTAAATCACTCTATTCCTTTGCACCAAACAAATGTAAAACTCTAAATATTAATCAGTATGACACACACATGTACAAAAGTAACAGTTCGTCAGAGAGCGATTCGCAACAATCGCATCTCCTTGTATCTGGATTATTATCCGGCAGTCCGTAACCCTGAAACGATGCAGATGAGTCGTAGGGAATATCTCGGCATCTACATCTATGCCCACCCCAAAAACGAAATGGAACGGGAATTCAACAACGATATGTTGAACAAAGCAGAGGCTATCCGTTGCATCAGAGTGCAATCGCTCATCAATGAAGAGTTCGGCTTCTTAGATAAGAGCAAGCAGAAAGCTGACTTCCTCGCCTACTTCAAGAAGATGTGCCGAAGCAAAGATCAGAAATGGCAATTCGTTTATCAACATTTCTACAACTTTGTCAAAGGGCAATGTACCTTTGGCGAGGTGAATGTGGATTTGTGCAAAAAGTTCCGTGAATATCTGTTGAACGCCAAGCAGCTTAAACACAGCAATCGCCCCATATCTCTCAATTCAGCATCCGGCTACTACTCCACTTTCAGAGGATTGTTGAAGATTGCCTACCGAGATAAATGGTTTCGAGAAAACATCAATGACTACCTTGATAAGATTGAGCCACAAGATGTGAAGAAAGAGTATCTGACACTGGACGAGGTGAAACAACTTGCCGCCACTCCTTGCGACATCCCAGTTCTAAAAGCAGCCTCTTTGTTTGCTTGTCTGACAGGACTACGCATCAGCGATATTCTCAACCTTCAATGGGAAGACTTCGCCATTGCTCCTGATCAAGGCTATTGTTTGCGTATCAGAACACAGAAAACCCAAACGGAAGCTACACTTCCCATCAGTTACGAAGCCTACGAACTATGCGGTACTCCTGACACAGGTAAAGTGTTCAAGGGATTGAAGCGAAGCATGATTAACTACCCGCTGAAGAACTGGCTCAAAAAGGCAGGAATAACGAAACCGATAACCTTTCACGGATTTCGTCACTCCTACGCAGTTATCCAAATCTCTTTGGGTACAGACATTTACACAGTCTCAAAGATGCTAACCCACAAGAACGTTTCCACTACTCAAATTTATGCAGATTTAGTCAATGTAAAGAAACGAGAGACTGCCAATAAGATTTCACTGAAATAAATTACAGCTATGAAACGAGGAATCATAACAAACAACGGACAAGGCATCCATATCTCTGATGGCGAAGTATGGATGACCGCTTGGGAACTTGCAGACTTGTTTTATGCAACGGTTGGAGCTATCAACTCTCGCATAAAAACGATATTGAAAGCCAATATCTTAAAGGAGTATGAAGTCTGCCAATGTATAAGATTAGAGAATGGAAATTATGCAGATGTGTATAATCTCAACATGATTATTGCCCTATCCTATCAAATAGACACGGGACATTCCACTGCATTTAGGAAATGGCTGACACACAAAGTTCAATCCTCACAAGAAAATAAGGTATCATTTCTTGTTCATTTAGGAGGCAAGTTCTATTGCTAATCAGAAAGCCCGAATTGGAACTTATATCTAATTCGGGCTTCAATTCGTAAAAAAGTGGCACAGGTTGTCTGGGGTACCGACGCAACACGCTGCCACTTTCGAAAAAACGTATCTACTATCCACATAATGATATATATTTGCACACAAAGGATTAACATATATCACTATGGAGCAGAAAAAGATAGAGCATATAACTTTGAATCTGATTGTTTTCGGGACAATCGTCATCATTGGTGTTTTAGCCCGTCAGACTGTACTACACTATGGTTGGGATGACTTTAGCAGCAACCTTATTTTCGTAGTATGCTCCATTATCATGGGATCAATCTATCTCAATCTGCAAATGGTATTTGGTCAACTCCTTTCACCATCAATAGAGAAATTCTTTATGAGATTTGAATGTTACCGCAATAAGGCTGTGGTAGTTGAAGCTCCAGTAACACACCCTGAACTTACCGAAAGTACCATAAATTCAGAACCTATCATTTCTGAGCCTGAACCCGAATTTGAAATCGAAACTACATCTAACACAACAGAAGAAGTTTCTACGCCATCGTACCCTGAACCCAACGAAGACGTGGCAGAACTACCAAAGGAAGAAGCCACCCCTTCTACCATCAACAATATATCTATCGAAGAATCTAATCAACCAACAGAATATGAGGTATTCCGTGCAAACGCTATGGCTGAGAAGGAACGAGTATCACAAGAAAAGTTAGATAAGGTTCTCACATATACGAAACAAAACTTGGTCCTCTATCTTAGCGAAACAGACCTTAATCGTCTATGCGGATATATCACAGAATATTACTTGTCGGATACTATGCCCAAAGTTGAACTGATAAAGGTTGATGCTCAATTAAAAACCATTGACATCATGCACTTTGGCTGGAACATCGGCAAGGCTTTCGGTAAACCACGCCTACAGACTGCTACATTCATAAAAAGAGTATTTGCTCATACCCTCCGTGATTCGGAAATATCCACCATTGAGCGCAAAATGTCGCACACTGAGTCAGAGTGCAAGATTAAACTGGATAGAAAAATTGCATAACAAAGAAGCTACCTTCTATTTTGACTAGAGTAATGAGCCTCTAAGCTATGTAGCTGCTGAACAAACAATTTCGTTTGTTTCGTATTCTCAACCTTATGGTATAAACATATCATTATATATTCTTCCAATAAATTTTTATTGTGAATATAATGATGGGCACAATCAATTACTGGTATATTAGGGTCTAACTTTACATTTTCCACAACATCTATACGAATAGGAAAATATCCATATACATTGAATTTATCCGATGTCCTAGTCCAACACCACTTATATAAACAAGACCCACCAAATGAATCAGATGTATAGTTCCTTATATAGTATAAGATTTTTAAACGTTTCCATAGGTATGGCAATAGTATAACGAGACCTATTGCCAAAACAATTATCCACAATGGTATAGGGTATGTAATATATGATGATGGAATACTAAATAGAATTTCCAATAATCCTATCAATGATAAAATACCACCAACTATTGGCTTTGAGAAGAATAACAACAATTTCTTCATTGTGTAGAATTTATCTTTAAGACTGTACTTATATAAGTACAAAGGTACTTAAATTCCTTGTAATCACGACCAATCACCATCAAAAAGTTATTCATCAGTTATATTTTGGTGAATGATTCCACCATTGAAACACCTGTTTCCTTTGCCGTCGAACAATTAAAAACGAGCGACGTATGCAAAAAGAAACAGTAACATTTGATAAACTGCCCGAAGCGGTGGGTTATCTGACCGAACAGATCATTGAGTTGAAAAGAATGGTGTCGGAACTTCAACCACCTGCATCAGACAAACACGTGTTGGTTGAAATTGAGGATGCTTGCCGTATCATCAGAAAAGCCAAGCCTACCATTTATACTTTGGTACGCAAGGGGCTGCTTCCTGCCTATAAGAAAGGTAAGAAGCTCTATTTCTACGAGGACGAACTTCTGGCTTGGATTGAGAACGGGCGTAGAAAGACTTCCGAACAAACATACGAAGAAATGCTTGCCAATATGCAAGGCGGTGTCCGTCATAAGCCCAAATCGTCAGTGAAATTTTAATGGATATAGCTATGGATACATCTTCTATTAATCCGGCGTCCATCATTGACGAAACGGTTGATTTAAGTATGCGATTGGCTGGTACTGATTTTCCGGTCAGCATATTCCCGACAAAAATCCAACGCATCATCAGTGAAGTTCACAAATGCCATAACTACCCTACTGACTACATTGCCGCTGCTATCCTTACGGCAATAGCGGTGGGCATCGGCAACACGCACCTTGCCCAAATCAAGCAAGGCTGGGTAGAAAGCCCTATCCTGTATATGGCATTGATAGGAAGACCGGGAGCGAACAAAAGCCATCCGCTTAGCTTTGCGATGAAACCGTTTCTTGATTATGACTATCAGCAGAATCAAGTCTTTGAAAAGGCTCTTACCAAGTATGATGAACTGATGAGTATGAGCCGCAAAGAACGAACAGAAAGCGGTGAAGAGCAATTTCCACAGGAACCAGTCCGTAAACGCTTCTTGATTTCGGATGTAACACCTGAAGGATTGAGCCTCATTCATGCGCAGAACAAACGTGGGCTATGCTTGTGGACTGATGAATTATCCGCTTGGTTCAAGAACTTCAACCGTTACAACAACGGTTCGGAAGAACAGTTTTGGTTGTCAGTGTTCAGTGCCAAGACCACTATATCCGACCGCAAGAACGCCAAGAGTTCCATCTTCATCAAGCGACCGTATATTTCGGTTATTGGCACTATCCCAAAGAAGATTCTTAGTGAATTGGCAAAGGGGGAACGTTCCAGTAACGGATTCATCGACCGCATTCTGTTCGTGATGCCAAACCTGCAACAGAAGGCACGTTGGAATGACAAGGAACTGCCGGAGAGCATCGAACAAGAATGGAATGCCATTATTGACAAGCTGATACAACAAGAGTATACCCTCAATGAGTTTGGAGAGATCGAACCGCAAATTCTTCTCTTCACGGAGGATGCCAAGAAACGACTTTACGAATGGCAGCACCACTTTTCAGAATTGTGCGACCAAGAGACAAACGACACCATTGTGAGTATCTATTGTAAGCTGGAGATATACATCATCCGCTTCTGCCTGATTATTCAATTAGCACGATGGACTTGCGGAGAGTGTGATAAAATTTGTATCGACCTGTTGACGGTAGAACGAGCCATAAAACTGACGGAGTATTTCAAGGAATCCGCATTGAGCGTTCAAAACATACTCAATGAGAATGCGCTCAACAGCCAACAACAGGCGATAGTCAATCTGCTTCCTCCATCCTTTACGACTGCCCAAGCAATACAGATGGCCGAGCAGAACGGAATGAAGGAACGCACATTTCAACGCTTTCTCAATGACAACATCGGGACTTTGTTCCGCAAAGAGAAACATGGAGAATATTCAAAGATTAACCTGTGACATTTTTGTCGGTTTTGACACTTTCCAAGCGAAAACGACAACAACGACAAAAGTGACACACCAAAAAAGAAACATACAATGAGTACACATAGATTCATATTAGAACCCTACAAAGGTATCAGCACTCGGCACACTTGCCCAAACTGCCATCGCCAAAGATGCTTTTCAAAATACATTGATACAGAGAAGCAAATCCAGTTCCCAAAGTACGTGGGACGTTGTGACCATGAGCAGAAATGCGGTTATCACTTCACGCCTCGTGATTACTTTGAGCAGAACCCGTCTGAGAAAGAAAAGTTCGTGGAGAATAGTTTCAGAAGCTATGCCCCTATTAAGGAAACGCAACCTATAGCCACATCCTACATTGATTTGGATATAGTCAACCAATCATTGCGTGGCTATCCTGTGAACAAGTTGTTTCAATTCCTATCGGCTCAGTTCGGAGAAACAGAAACATTGAAACTCATGAAGAGATACAAGGTTGGCACATCAAAACATTGGGACGGTGCAACTGTATTCTGGCAAACGGACAATCAGAATAAAGTCCGAACGGGTAAGATAATGCTTTACAATTCCGAAACAGGCAAGCGGATAAAAGAACCATACAATCATGTTACATGGGTACACTCCTTGCTGCACAAAGGCGATTATAATCTGAAGCAATGTTTCTTCGGTGAACATCTACTGTCCGAGAATAAGAGCCGTCCTGTTGCACTGGTCGAAAGCGAGAAAACGGCACTCATTGCCTCCTACTATCTACCACAATTTCTATGGATAGCATCGGGCGGAAAGAACGGTTGCTTCAATGCTAACAGCCTATCCGTTCTGACAGGAAGAAGCGTTGTGCTATTCCCCGATTTGGGGGGGGGCGACCGACTATTGGCAGAGCAAAATCAGTCTGATGAAAAGCTACGGAATGGAGGTGCAGATGTTCGATTATCTGGAAGCCCATGCAACCGAAAACGAGCGGAAAGAGGGGTATGATATAGCCGACTATCTGCTCAAAGTAAAGCCTGATGAAGCTATCCTCCAACAGATGACAAGGATGAATCCTGCCTTGAAAATACTGATAAAAACATTCGATTTGAAACTCATTAGCATACAACAAGGCACTCCACAACCGAAGGTTTCACCACCTAAGAAACGAGGATTCAGACTTTGAACTCAGAGAGAGAAATTGAGACTTTTTTACTGTAGCAAGTTAATGTCGGTGTATTACATTTCCCGACCACTTGCTCCTCAAAAAGTCTGAGGAGGCAGCTCCCGATGGTCACAAATTATTCACTAAAACAAATTCAAATGGAAAAGAAATATACAATAACAATCCGTCTGTCATATCAGCAACACGCATGGCTTGGTGCGCTTTGCAGACGGAGCAAGCAGACTCAAAGTGAAGTCATCCGTTCGCTCATCGAGAACGGTTCGGTACGTGAAAGAATCACGCAAGAGCATATTCACATCATCCGGCAACTGATTGGTGAAAGTACCAATCTTAACCAGTTGGCAAGACAAGCGAACACCTACGGTTTCTTTGCCGTTGCGGATAGATGCGAGGAAATGGCTCAGCATATTAATCAACTTATAAAACAACTGAAAAATGATAGGTAAACAGACTAAAGGAACATCGTTCGGTGGTTGTGTCCGCTATGTCCTCAGAGAGGAAAAATCCAAGCTATTAGAAGCGGCCGGAGTAGAAGGTACACCCGAACAAATAGCAGAGCAATTTGAGTTACAGGCATTACTCAATGACAAGGTAAAGAATATTGTCGGACACACTTCGCTCAACTTTTCACCAGAAGACAGTGCAAGGCTAAAGTCTGATGATGTTCTGATGCTAAACATAGCGCACGACTATATGAAGCTGATGGGTATTGAAAATACGCAATACATCATTGCCCGACATATCGACCGTGAGCATCCGCATTGCCATATCGTATTCAACCGGGTGGACAATGACGGTAAAACAATTAGCGACAAGAATGACTTCCGTAAGAATGAGAAAGTCTGCAAAATGCTGACCGCCAAATATCGCTTGCACTTTGCCAATGGTAAAGACCATATCAAAGAGGAACGCTTGCGCCCATACGATAAGGCAAAGCACGAGATATACAAGGCATTGAAAGAAGAACTGCCCACAGCTCATAGTTGGGATGATTTGAAAGATGCGCTTGCCAACCGGGAGATTGATATGAAATTCAAAGTCAGCCGGACTACACGGGAAATACAAGGTGTCAAGTTTGAACATAACGGCTTTTCTTTCTCCGGCTCAAAAGTAGGTCGAGAGTTCAGCTACTTGAATATCGACAACCGACTGGAAGAGAATGCTTGTGCATCTTTGTTGGAGTCTGCCAAACAGGAATCCAAACAACAAAAAGAAGAGGTACAGCAAAGCGTTTCCCATTCCGATGATAGCTTTGGCATCAGTCTCGGTTTGCTAAACGGTAGCTCATCCTACGATGCCACTGCCGCAGAAGAAGCAGAGTTCAATCGCCTAATGAAAAAGAAAAAGGCTAAGCGTAAGCGAGGCTTTCATTTATAATTCTCTATTTATTAATTTTTAAAACCCAATTATTTATGGTACAAAAAGATTTAATTCTTGATTTCAATCTCTACTTGTGTGAGAAATTTGGCTACAGAGAAAGTTGTAGCGTGATGTCCCATGCCAACGGCTTTTGTGTGGACATTCGTGAACGTGATTTAGACTGCTATATCCGCTTCTGGGAATATAGTTGTGGAAGAGGCAACTTCCCCGACTGGTCTATCATCATTGTGCGCAGCAACTTCAAGAAGAACCAAGAAGAAAGCCTGAAAGACTTGGCTCGGTTCTTCAAGGAGTACATGCCACGCTACGGCTACAAATACCTCTGTACCGAGGACGATGACTACAAGTATTATCAGACACTTGGTTTGAAACTTATCCATAGAGACCTGTTCGGTCAAGAAAATTATGGATTAGCAATGAAAGATTTGAATGTCTGATACTTGGTTTTGAGTTAAGGAGGGGATTTTTCCTCTCCTTTTCTCTTTATATACCGATAAATCAGAATTTAGAGGCGATGGCAAAACAGCTATATGACTACTGGTTTGTGCAGTTTGATTTTCCCAACGAGGAGGGCAAGCCGTATAAATCAAGTGGGGGTGAAATGCTTTGGAATGATAAGCTGAAACGCAACATTCCTGTTGGCTGGCATTGTGGGAACCTCTTTGAAATTGCTGTTTTTACAAATGGTTTGGCTTGTCAGAAATTCAGACCAAAGGATGATGAAGTGCCATTACCTGTCATCAAGATACGAGAAATGCACGATGGAATTTCTGTTGACACTGAAGAGGTAACGTCAAATATACCAGAATCAGTAAAGGTGTATAATGGTGACGTGCTATTTTCATGGTCGGCATCACTGGAAGTTATGCTCTGGGCTTATGGGCTTGGAGGACTTAATCAGCACATCTTTAAGGTTACATCTGCAAATGATTTCCCGGAGTCATTCTACTATTTTCAACTTTTGGATTATGTCGATGTATTCAAGAAAATGGCAGAAGCAAGGAAAACAACGATGGGACATATTACGCAAGACCATTTACAACAAAGCACAATCGCCATACCTGATAATAAAGATATTGCGGATAAATTTGAGGAACTTATATCACCAATCTTTAAACAGATAGTGAAGTTGCAAGAGGAAATCTCAAATCTTATCAAGCAGCGTGACGAACTTTTACCACTTTTAATGAATGGACAAATAACAATAGAATAAAAATGCCTCGCATACTCTACAAATATTTAGATATAGTTGGCGCAAAGTGCATGATTGGAAACCAGAATCTCCAATTTACTAATGCGTCTCAACTGAACGATCCTTTCGATTGTCATCCAAAACTAATTGACTACTCAAATGTACCTAATACTAAATTCCAAGGATGGATACCTAAGGAATGGTGGATAGAGAAAGAAGAAAACGATGCACTCAATTTGCGTAATGATACATGGCTATGTAGTTTATCAAAAATCAATGATTCATTACTCATGTGGAGCCATTATTGTTATAACCATAAAGGTATTTGTATAGGACTTGACATAGACAAAGTGTTGGAATCTGTTCCACCAATGTTTGGTACAATATATCTTGAACCGCTTGTTCTTGAAGTTCAATATCAGGATATAATAGAGCGTCCTAACGCATATCATACCACAAAAGATTTATTCAGTTATCAATGGCGGACAAAAGCAAAGGAATGGGAATATGAGCAGGAGGTTAGATTAGTCATACCAAAACCAAGTCCAATATATGCAGCATTTACTCCTCAACAGGCAAAGCTGACAAAGGAAATATGGGATTGGCGTGAGATACGCCACTATATGCTACTGAAAGGCGAATGCTTTGAGTCTATCTATTTTGGTGTCAATATAGAACAAACTGAGAAAGAAAAAATAATCCAATATGTTCGCAAGGAACTAAATCCGCAAATTAGGTTGTATCAAATGGAAGTAGATGAAAATGCTTTTAGATTACGACCTGTAATTATATGAACGGTCAAGTATCGGTAAATTCTGATTTATCGCTCGATTAAGTTCAATTTTACGGTCAATATTGGATAATACTAATGCAATCCGTTTTTGGCAAACAACTTCTTTGTGAAATGGAACAACCAAAGAATGAACTACTTTTCTATCAAGAGAGGGAACTACACTACTTCCTTTTACGAACATTTCATCCAAATGAAGATTCTTAAGGAAGTAGTACAGATATTGGGGATTATTCCCTTTAAAATCTTTTACAAACAAGGCTGTATTATGCGCCCAAGTGGGTTGTTCATAATAATGAACCTTTCCCACACTGCCGCTCCGTCCTACTGTAATGCATGGATGATTACCGCGTATTTCGTTATGATAACCTATTATACCATTCGATCCTGCTACAAGCACATTTCCCGCTTTCTGTTGGGAAGATGGTAAATCATATCCCCTTTGCAACTCAAGTATTTCTCCCAGTTTATATCTTTTCAATTCCATTACTCCAATCCTATTACTTATCCAACATTCCTTTAATCTGTTTATCAAAATCAGAATCAATACGTTGGGTTCTATTAAAAATGTCGTATTCGCTTTCAGCCTTTGCCTTGGCTTGTGCCGCAGAAATGCGTCCTTTGTCCGGTAATATCTGATATTTGCGGAAGGTCAAGAACTCGTTGACGCTGGCTGCAAACTGCTCCATATTGAACGTATTTTCTCGCTCTATGAGGTCTTCAATATAATCGAAATATCCCGTAACGGCACGCTCTAACCTACGAATTTCATTTTCCTGCAAATAGTTCTTAGCTATTGAGACATCCGATTTCAAGATACGACCATCAGGTGCATTTTTCCATGTGGTCAGCCCCATGTGGTCTTTTGTATGGTCAGCCTTAGTGTAGATAATTTCTGCAGCTGTCTGCCCTGTAATGGCATAATGAAAACGGTTCTGTATCATGGCATAGAAATCGTGTGTTGTAGTCGAGTTCTTGTCATAGTCGATACTACACTCTGCATATATGTCGGTAATCTGCTGCCAGATACGCCGTTCACTGGCACGGATAGAGCGTACCCTTTCAAGCAATTCTCGGAAATAGTCTTTCCCGAATACTGCCGTTCCCTGTTTTAAGCGTTCATCGTCAAGTACAAAGCCCTTCTTGATATACTCGTTGAGAATCTTGGTCGCCCACTGGCGAAACTTGGTAGCTTTGGGTGAAGAAACACGATAGCCAACTGCGATAATCATATCAAGATTATAGAAATCTACCAACTCTTCAACCTCACCTCGTATGCCTCGATTTACGACAGTTGCAATTTTTGCAACTGTCGTGTCTTGCCGTAGTTCTTCATCCTTGAAGATATTAGCTATATGTCGGCTGATACCCGATTTGTCAATACCAAAAAGCTCTGCCATAGCCTTTTGCGTACACCAAATGGTCTCGTCTTTTATTACCACCTGCACCTTACCCTCTTTATCGGGAAGGCTGTATAGCAAAAACTGGATTTCATTACTCATTGTTGCCTACATTTGCGTTGAACTGCAAAGCATCCAACTGTTTCATTATTTCCTCTTCCAAACGATGGCTCTCTGCAAATTGCTCGAAAAGGATTTGCTTGTAGTCCGCCATTCGGGAATTAAACTCTTCTTCCGTTATATCTACATAATCAATCTTGATGTCGAAATATTGCCCGGCAGAGAGAGAATATCCCTTTTCCTTTATTTCATCGTAAGTAACAGCTACAGAGAAATTTTCTACAGCTTCTTTGTTGCGGAACGTATTGACTATTAAGTCTATCTCCTTATCACGTAAACGTCGTTTCTGGTTATTGCCTTCTTTATATTCTTCACCTAATTTGCTTGCATCAATCAAAATTACTTTATCTGCTGTTGCCGACTTATCAAAGAATATAACGGAAACATTTGTTCCTGTAGTGGCAAACACATTGCTTGGCATAGATACACAGCCATAAACCCAATGTTCATCTACCACACGTTGTAAGATTTTCTTTTCAACACCACTTTTGGCTGTAATAAATCCTGTAGGAATGACTATTGCACCTTTCCCTGTTGTCTTTAGCGAATTTAAGACGTGCTGGATGAAACAGGTGTAAATCGCCATTTTAGGTTTCATCGGATCTACTTTTTTAACCGCATTCGGAACTCCTGCCCAAAAACGAATCGTATCAGCAGCCAATGTATCACGATACTCAGGAAAATCAAGTTTAAATGGAGGATTTGAAACGATAAAATCAAATTTCTTTAATGCGCCCTTTGATTCAGTGTGCGATGGTTCTGTCAATGTATTGCCCTGTACAACATTTGGCAGAGAAGCAGACAAACTATTTAAAATAAGGTTCAGACGCAACATTTCGCTCGACTTCTCTGATATATCCTGACTGAAAATCGAGCATCTATCCTCTCCTATCTGATGAGCAAGAGCCATGAGCAATGTACCTGTTCCAGCCGATGGGTCGTAACAAGTCACACCTCGTAAATCCGCATTGTCCCCTACCAATAATCTCGCCATAACTTGTGCTATGGCACGTGGTGTATAATATTCGGCATATTTGCCACCTCCGGCATTATTAAATCCTTTCAGCAAATGCTCGAATATTCTTGAAAAGAAGTCATACTTCTCGATAAATACGTGTTCGAAATTGAATGAGGCGACATTGCGCATCAGCGATTTTGCAAATTCATCACGCTTTTGTGTATCAGTTACAAATGTTGTTATGGCACTAAAGATATTTACCTTACTTTTCCCGGAAGTTGTTACAGAAAAAGTATCGGCATTGATATTGGCTATATCTATTAATATAGCATCCAACAATGTAGAGAAATCTCCCTTCCCTGTGGAATTATATAGATGTGACAACGTATGTTCCGGTTTAAGTCTCGGCACAGAAGCTGGCAAATAACTGAAAAGGTCTTCTACCTCATCATCCGTAAATGTATCATATTCGGCATCCCACTTTTCTGCTTTGCTTAGCCGTTCACCGTACATTTTATCTCGTTTAGCTTCATAGCCGAACTTATCATTAAAGAACTTGTACAGAAACATTTCCGTGACGATTTTATACTCGCTTCCTGTTCCTGCCAAGCCAAACGCTCCAGTTGTACTTTTCAAAGAATCAATCAGGGCTATCGTTGATTCTGTTATATTTATATCGCTCATAATCAATATGCAAAATTACGTTGTTGGAAATATTCCGTTGTTATAAGATTGTTGATATATTTACGGTCTGTCAAATTTGCCTTGATTCCAAGGTCTATTAATTTATGACCAATAATAGCCAATACATCACGCTTAAAGGCATCTTCATTATCCAAAATATTGATATTCAGGAATAACATATTGTCTATTTGAGACTTCATCTGTGACAGATTCTCGGCTATTTCATATTCGTGTGCAGAAATAATCGGCTGTTCACGTTTTTGATTTTCCTCCTCAATCCGCTTGTGAATACGAACAAAACGCTCATCACCCTTATATTTTTTCTTCAAGATATTATTCCGTCTGTTTATTTCCCGAATCTTTTTCATTACATTATCCATGTAATCAATGCTGTCTTTTGCATCTTGAGTGTTTTGCGGAACAAAACCTTTTTTACGGAAATATGCCCGGAACTCATCTGCAAGGATTACATATTTTTCTTCATTCCTATCAAAATTGGCTTCAAATTCGGCTTGTACCTTTTCGCAACGCTCACGAATGTCATTGACAACAATTCTTAGTTCTTCAGACATTCCCTTTTTGAACTCAAACTCCAATTCTGACAGAGCCACATTGATTATTCCGGAAACATCTGCCTTATGCTCTGTACTTTCAAACAGATTCATCCTCTCAATACGATGTGTAACCTCTGTAATCAAAGTAGGGATGCCACCAAAAGCCAAAGACTCTATTTTTTCTTTCAATTCATCATCGCCAAAAGCTCTGACTTGATTCAGAATAGCTTTGGCATCATTCAATACCGACCGTAATTCATAGAGTCTATCTTTATCCTCTATTTCATCAATTTCCTGTCTGAACTCTTCCGGATTATCGCAAGTGAAATTAAAGAGAACACTCTTGATTCCTTTCATTTTCGCTATTATCTCTTCCTTATCTTCGATAACAGCATTGCCAACAGGCTCATCCTGTTTGGTCTCCTTAATATCAGCTGTACGGTTTAATTCTCTCAGGTAGCGGTCATTTGTCGAATCAAAATTTTCTTTTATATCTACAAAATCAACTACATAGCCATATTTAAAATCTTTATACGGACGATTTACACGAGTCAGTGCCTGTAACAAATCATGACCGTCAAGACTACGTCCCAAATATAGTTTTTTCAATCTGGGAGCATCAAATCCAGTAAGCAACATTTGATTGACAATCAGTACATCTACAGTCTGCTGCTTCTTATATTCTTCAATGTATGCTTTTCGTTCTAATTTGTCTCCCTCATCATGCAATATCAGAGAGGCACGCAATGGTTTGGCATGACCATACGAAACCATTGGCTCTGCCACCATTCCCAACTGCTCTTCCCATTTATCCTCAATCTGCTGTGCGAATCTGAAACGCTGCTGCCATAAACGGAACATTTCACGAGCCTGTGGATTGGTTTTGCACACAATCATTGCACCGATGGAATCATCTGCTTGTTCTTTTCTGAATCTGCGCAAATCAGAAATAATATAATCAAGCAAAGCGTTCAGATAACTTTCATGCTCAATTATTTTATTCTTGTCTATATCGCTTTTCTTGACTTCTACGTTTCCTGCCAATTTATCAAGAATACTCTCAATACGCTCTTTATATATGGTTTCTATCGGTTCACGCATCAGTTTTAACGTGTAACCATCCGCTATCGATTTGTCATAATAGTAGGTATCAATATAATCGCCGAAAACACGCCAAGATTCTTTTTCTTCCCTCAACAAAGGAGTTCCTGTCAATGCAATTTTTACAGCATCCTTATCCGCTTCTAAAAGATTAGCGAGAAAACTACCCTGTGGGCTATATCCTCTATGCGCTTCATCTATAAAAAATACACGCTGGAGATTAGTGTTATAGCCAGACTCTATCTGTATTTTAGTGGAGTCTTCCTTAAATTTCTGTATGTTTACAACCATTATTTCCGCTTTACCTTCACTGTTCACTACAGGGGTGGTATCACGGATGTCTTTCATTAAATCATCTCTGCTATTAACTGTCCTTACAACCAAACCACGTGCAACAAACTCATCGCTCGCTTGCTCCATCAGCGCAATACGATCTACTATAAAATAGAATTTAACAGCTGTCTCACGTTTTGCATAATAATCGGTCAGACTACGAACTGAATAATACGCCAATGCCGTCTTGCCACTGCCTTGCGTATGCCAAATTATTCCACTCTTGACACCTTTAGATAGTTTCTTGCGAATAGCCAATGAAGCGAACAATTGCTGATAGCGCATCACATGTTTTTCGAGAGTTGTGATTTTACTGCCATCTTCCAACTCTACAGTTCGGTTGACATACGCAAAGCCATATCTTAACAGAAACAAGAACCTCTCCCGGCAAAGCATTGATGTCAAGACACGATTCGTAGGAGTATCTACCTTTTTATTTGTTTCATAATCTGGCAGGTTTTTAATAACTACACAGTTCCTATGTTTGAGAACCTGTTTTTCTGTATCTTCCGTCAACGCTATATATTGATATTTCGACACGAAAGTAGCATCAGCCTCTCTAAACACATTAAAGAAAGCTTTTTCTTTTGATGCACAGCAATAAAACGCCCCTTGGATCGGAACCCTGTTTTCATTATCGTATTCCTGATTATTGGAAAAAATCATCAACTGGGTAAGATTGATAAAGCGACGAAAACTTTTATTCCGCATCCGCTTATTAATTCTATCCCGCTCTGCTAAGATTCCATCGTGATTATTAGGCTTCTTGACTTCGATAAAAGCTAAAGGCAAGCCGTTTATAAAACACGTAATATCTGGACGGAAGCTATCACCGGATTCAACATTTTCGCATGTAAACTCTGTCGTAACGTGCCATTCATTATTGTTCGCATCAGCGAAATCTATCAACTTCACGCCACTATTGGAGGAAAGCATAGTATAGAATTCCTTGCCCAAATCATCGTTATTCAAGATTCCGATAATTTTATCCAGCAACTGGCTGCATTCCAAGTCAGTCAAAGCAGGATTCAGACGTTTTACTGAGCGGATAAAAATATCCGTTAAAATATTCGTCTGGGGATTGTACGATGTTATATCATCCAAATATGTATAACCGAGCTTGCAAAGATGCAATGCAGCCGGGACTTGTACTCGTGTATTCTCCGTAAAGTTTTTCATTGCATTTTACCTTTCCTCTTTATCTGTTATCAAATCCTTTAAATCCACCTGTAAAATCTCAGCAATCCTCTGCAGAGTTTCCAAATTCGGCTGGATTCTATTGCACGCATAAGCATTGACCATGCTGAAACTTTTATCAAGTTGCTTAGCCAACCATGTCTGAGAGATACCTTTATCCGACAAAACAGTCTTTATTTTATTTAGCTTCATTGTTTAATGCGATTTTATAGCGCAAATATAGCGAATTATATTCGATAAACAGGGATTATTTTGTACTTTTGTCCTTCAAATAAAATCAATATGGATACAGTTAGAAAAAGAGGCGAAATAATTAGCATTGAACAGCGTTCGTTGGTATCTCAGAGATATAGACGCATAACAAGAGCGGTTAATTCAGAATTTTGGGGTAGCACTAGCGAAACTGCTCATAGTTTATATGTTGGCTCTTATGGAAGAGGTACTGCTATTGACACAAGTGACATTGATATACTTGTCGAATTACCAAGAGAGGAATATAATAAATATGATGCACTAAGGGGAAATGGTCAGTCCAGATTACTGCAAGCATTGAAGAATGCAATTTTACAAACCTATCCAAGGAGTGATATTCATGGAGATGGGCAAGTCGTAGTAATCAATTTTACTGACGGTATGAAATTCGAGGTACTACCAGCTTTTTGTCAATTAGATTGGCTGGGTAATTGGAATGGGAAATACGACTATCCTGATTCAAATATGGGTGGCAACTGGTTAACAACAGATCCCAAAATTGAACAGCAAGCAATGAAGGAAAGAAATGTAGCAAGCAATGGTTTGTTATTCGACACATGTAAACATATACGAGAAATTCGTGACAACTACTTCAGCAGTTACCATCTTCCTGGCATTGT
This sequence comes from Bacteroides sp. L10-4, assembly GCF_013373675.1. Lineage (NCBI taxonomy): Bacteria > Pseudomonadati > Bacteroidota > Bacteroidia > Bacteroidales > Bacteroidaceae > Bacteroides > Bacteroides sp. L10-4. The sequence continues at coordinate 1,789 of NZ_JABXJH010000048.1, read as the reverse complement.
GATTGACAGTTTTGTTTACCATCATATTGCTGATTGGCACTGGCTAAGAGAAGGAGAACAAAGCTCCAATCAGCCAAGAGGAACTTACGAAAAAAGGCTTTATGATTCATGCCCTGTTTGGAGCTTTAATCTGACAGCTCCAGGAAGCAACATGCCAGTAGATACATATAAATGCATTGATGTATTAATCAAAGTTTTAAAATACATGTCAGAAGATAATGTCATTTAGAAAATATTAACAAAGCATTTAAAGCCTATAATATGACGAAGACCGAAGCGTTCGATAAATTTCTCAATAATATCAAAGTTGACAATCCAGATATTTTCTGCGGTCGCTACAAAGAAATAACCAAGAAATTGAACAAAACATTTAGAGACACGGACTCTGAAACTGCCAACTGTCTTCAGGTTGGTTCATATGGACGATATACCGGAATTAAAGGTATTTCCGACCTTGATATGTTGTATATTATGCCTAAATCAACATGGGATACATACAAAGATACTCCCAGTGAACTACTACGCAAGACAAGAGACGCTTTGCTAGATAGATATCCTCAAACTACAATCAAAGTAGATCGGCTGGTTGTGGATGTATTCTTCGGTAATTTCACGTTCGAGGTACAACCTGTTTATGAAGAAAGAGATGGGGAAGAAATTAACTATAAATATCCCGACACTAAGACATGCACATACAAAATTACGAAACCTCGACAAGAACAAAATGAGATGATTAACTTTAAGCAGAATCATGGAGAAGCGCATCGGCATCTCTGTAAAATGCTTAGAGCATGGAAGAACAATGTTGGTGTAGGTATGGGTGGATTGCTAATAGATACGCTAACACATCGTTTTTTGTCTAATCATTCTGAATATGACAACGCTAACAAATCTCAATATGGAGAGATGTGTAGGGATTTTTTTGAGTATCTAAAGGATGAGCCTAAGCATACCCATTATCAAGCATTAGGAAGCGATCAAGATGTGAAGGTAAAACACCCATTTAGATCCAAAGCTAAAATTGCATATAAAAAAGCCAATGAAGCTATTAAAGAGAATGACGAATCTAAACGTCATGATATATGGCGTGAAATTTTTGGACGTCAATTTCCTAAATCAGTATCAAGTGTAGTTGAAAATAAAATGTTTTCTTCTGATAATCCCTCTGATCATGAAGAGTTCATTGAAGATAAATACCCTATAGATGTTAAATACGATTTGAAACTTGATTGTATCATTATGCGCGATGGATTTAGGGAACACCTTCTGAGTGAACTATTATTAAAAGGCCAACGAATTTCTAGAGTCCGAAGCTTAGATTTCACCATCAAGACCGATGCTCCGTTACCATATGAAGTAAAATGGAAAGCTAGGAATGTAGGAACAGAAGCCATAAAAAGAAACTGCCTAAGAGGAGAAATAATAGACTCAAATAGGAAAAATAATGTGCGACATGAGAGTGCAGATTTCTTTGGTCCACACTATATGGAAGCGTATATAATAAAAAATGGTATTGTCGTTGCCCGAGATAGAATTGAAGTACCAATACAATAATATAATAGTCCGTTAAAAATTCACCATATCGGCTAAGCGGCTTCTGCCACTATGCCAAAGAGTTCTTTGATAAGTTTAGTATTAAAAGTTCTGTTCGGTTTCAGACCAGACCTGCTAAAAATTCTTTTGAGCATATAAATATTACTCAGATAGGCCTTTAGCAATCCGATGGAAAGCGACGGATAGTATTGTTGCCGCATGAACTTTGCAATGTTTACCGAGGCCAGTGAAGCAT
>NZ_JABXJH010000047.1:0-40260 GCF_013373675.1 Bacteroides sp. L10-4 | reverse complement strand
AACTGAGCAAATACAAACTTGTCTTGAAACATATGCGGTCATAGTAAAACTACCGCAAAGATAAAATTTCAAGTCCGTTCGCTCGAAAAATCCATGTAACTAACTATATTTCAATAATTTCAAAGAAATTTTTCAGATTTTAATGGGACAGTAGTGAACTGGAGTTTTATTCCAATGGCGGAAATGCGAACCTGTTCTTCACTACCAACAAGGAAGCTCAACCCATTATATCCATCGACTACCTGACACGGAATGAATCGGAATGGTTGAGTGCAAAAGGTTTCGTTGACAGTGGGAATGGGGAGATTACGATTCATTGTGACAAGAACAATACGCTTAATAAACGGGAAGCTTCCATCCATGTGGCGGTGGACGATGCAGATTTTACCATCAAAGTTATCCAACGCCCGGCAGGAACGGCAAACACCACGTATGACGCTTATGTAGTCGGAGAAAAGGAGCAGACGAAAGAAATAGAATTTACGTCCAACGGAAAGCTGACTTTCTCTTTGAGGTTCGACCGGCCTATATGGATAAAATACGACACCATAGAGCAGGAAGAGAAAGTGAAATTGCTGCTTTCCATAGAGCCCAATGAGGGTTTGGGCAGAATAGCATTCATAGATGTTTACGTGGATGGCATTAAGCATTCATCAATAAGCGTGCGCCAACAACCCGCTACTTTTTCACCGGACGTGGTAATACCGGCTGTCGAAGCCGGTAGCCTATATGTATTGCTGGGAGACGAAGAAGCCAACATACGCCACATACGCAATCTTACAATTTCCGGTAGCCTGAACGCCTTGGATTTATATGTGCTCAAACAAAGGCTTTTCTTGTCCGGCTTAATCGCCCGGTCTTATCCGCTCCAACTGGATTTATATGAAACTTACATTCTCGAAGGATACAAATCTTATTATTCTGACTTGAAGATAGAACTGCCCGATAATCTGCCTTCCATTGAAGAAGCCTCCCTATCTTCAGAAACATTTGCCTACGTAGACAACATCGCTTCATTGGAGCTACCGGGATATTTGGAAAAGATTGGTCCGTATTGTTTTCGGGGATGTACAGGATTGGAACGAATCAACATACCTGATGATGTGACTGTCATTGGAGAATATGCCTTTAAGGGTTGCTCTGAATTGAAAGAGATTAATATAACCCCATTTTCAAAGTTGGCATCGCTCGGTGACTATGCTTTTGCAACCGGAACGAGACTAAAGTCCTTGTATCTTCCAATTGGCCTGACACATATTTCTGAACTTGCATTCAAAAGCTGCCATGTAGATTCATTATATCTTGATTGGGAGACTCCTCCAATTTTGAAGGTCGTTCCTAAGGGGGAGACCTTATCCGTCCCTTCCGGAAGCAGACAAGCATATGAATCAACTCCCGGTTGGAGTAATTTCAAGAACATCGTTGAACACAATCCCTAATTGAGCAATACGATGAAAGTAAAAGCATTTTTTCAAACTACCAGCATTATTCTATTGACTCTTTTTTGCCTGACAAGTTGCAAAAAGAAATTAGAAGAGCTCTTTTCATCTCCTTCGTATGTCACATGCAAACTGAATGGAGAGAAATATGCAGCGCACTATCGAGGGGTATTCGACATTCTGGAACCTACCCCCGATTTCTATTACAACTTCCGGAAAGGGGAAGGATATTTCAGATTCAATTTCTCATGTTATCCGAAGAAGGACAATAGTACATATCGGGGATTCAGTATAGAATTATGCCTGTTTCTCGACTCTCCTTTAAGTATAGAAGATGAATATACGGTAGCCGTATTGCCCGATTTCCACCAGGAAGACATTCACGAAGCCATCGACTACTATAAAGAGAAAAGGCAGTCTTACTGCGTCATTGAAACCGCTCCTTCAGACTTTCCATTTTGTTTCGGAAACGGTGTTGTGACATTCAAACAAATAAACAATCCCAATGAGACCTACATGGGCAAGTTCGGATTCACATTCACCCCTGATTCTGCACCGCAACGCAACGACGAAAAGGAGATGAACCTGCAAGGAGAATTCCTCATTACAAATACAAATAGAGTTTCTATTGAAATATAAAGCACTGACCAACAGACAAACATGTTCCTCATATGTAGGAAGATTATATGGATATAATAGGTGAACGACCCAGGTCGTTCGATTGAACAGCCTTTGTTGTTCGTTCGGCCGACCCGGGTTGTTCAGTCGAACAACCTGGGTCGTTCACTTATAAAGAAGTCTTTCCAAGGCGAACCACCAAACGCCAAGCACTCTCAATCATCATGAACTGCAATCCGGCAAATCCTTATCAGAAAGCAATATTACATGATTCCCCCCAACGAAAATCCCATTTGGCAGAACTCCATGAAGTACTACCTCCAGAAAAACGGTTTCACCGGAAAAGCCGATGAACAAAGGGATAGAGAAGAAAGGTGAAAGAGGTGGAAGCCCAAAAACAAGAAGCTACACCAGCTTGCAAATGTCTTCCACAATCTGCGGAACCGTCAACCGGTTCTTCTTCATCTGTTCTTCCACATCATAACGGTCGATAAACTCTTTCTTCACACCGTAGTTCAGCACCTTCATATCCGACGGACCGTAGTAACGGGCAATCTTCTCGCCAAAGCCCCCGTCCAGCACGCCGTCTTCAAGAGTGATGACCAGTGTATGGTCCTGCTTCAGGTCATCGAGCAAAGCCTCGTCCACACCCGTGATGTAGCGGGGATTGACAAGCGTGGCATCCACTCCTTTTTCTTCTTTCAGCCGTGCAGCCACGGCTTCTCCCAACTGATAGAAAGAGCCCAGTCCCAATATGGCAACCTTCTCTCCACGATGGGACACCTCGTAACGGTTCAGCGTCTTGCCGTAATCCTTCTCCGGTTCTATATCCCTGCGGATAACCCCATTGGCCGGCACGCGGATGGCAACCGGATGTTCCGTCTGACGGATGCCCCACTCCAGCATGGCCATGTACTCCTCACGGCAAGTAGGTGCCAGATAGACCATATTCGGAATATTGCCGATGACCGGAATATCGAAAAGACAAAGATGGGTAACGTCGTTCATGCTCGACAAGCTTCCCCAGAAGACAAGAATCAATGCAGGATTATTGTTGATGCAGAGGTCTTGCGACAACTGGTCGTAGGCGCGCTGGATAAAGGTGCTGTAGACCCCGAACACCGGTTTTCCGCCTCCGGCAGCAATGGCAGAAGCCATGGCAACAGCCTGCTCTTCGGCAATACCCATATCGATAAACTGGCGCCCTGCCTCCTTGCGTCGCTCCGGTGTAAAGCCGAATACAGTAGGTGTACCTGCGGTGATGCCCACCACAGTGGGATCCTTCTTCATCTCCTGCAACAGATAATCGGCAGTAAGGTCGGCATAGTCTTCACCCTCCCCAGGCTCACCGGTCAGATTGCCGGTCTCAAGGTCGAACGGAGCACTGTAATGAAAACGTTCTTTCTGCTCTTCCGCCAATTTATATCCCTTGCCTTTCAAGGTATTGATATATACCACAACCGGATGATTCACGTCCTTCACTGTGCGGAAAGCCTCTATCAGCTGTTCCACGTCATTACCGTCTTTCACATAGAGATAATCATATCCCATTGCCTTAAAATAGTTGCAGGGAGCCTGACCGTCCGTTTCGCGCAGCTGTTGCAGATTGCGGTATAGTCCGCCATGATTCTCGGCAATGGACATCTGGTTATCGTTGACAATGACGATGAAGTTCGTGCCCAGTTCGGCACCTACATTCAATCCTTCGAAAGCTTCACCGCCACTCAGCGAGCCATCGCCAATGACGGCAATCACATTGCCCGTCTCTCCCTTCAGGTCACGCGCCTTGGCAAGCCCGCTTGCCAGACTGACAGAGGTAGAGGTATGCCCGATGACGAAGAAATCATGCTCGCTTTCCGACGGTTCGGAGTATCCGGAGACTTCGTCATATTCGTCCGCATTCATAAACGCTGCCCGGCGGCCTGTCAGTATCTTATGGGCATAGCTTTGGTGGGATACGTCATAGACAATCTTGTCCGTTGGTGAATCGAACACGTAATGCAGGGCTATGGTGGCTTCTACCATTCCCAGGTTGGGTCCTACGTGTCCTCCGTGAGTGCTTAACTTGTTTAACAACACCCGGCGGATTTCTCCGCTCAATTCATTCAGTTCACCAACTGATAATTTTTTCACGTCAGCAGGGGAATTTACTTTTTCGATATACATATTCTATAATAACATTTTAAGTAGCGATGCTTGTTTATCCGATGCCGCCCGTCGTGCAAGCCTCATCCGGACGTTGCAAAAGTACAGAAGAAATGGAAACGGGAAGGTAGATAAATTACCGGTTTAACTACCTTTTTTACAGATATAGCCCAATATTGCATACTTCTGTAGCGAAAGCAGTTAAAACACCAACGAACCAAATGAAATCACAACCGTATCAATGCCGAAGGGTCTTGTCCCCACCAAAGTAAAATGTAATTCAACTTCTTTCCTTCAGAAGTAGGAGTATACCAGATATTCTTCTTGATTTCCACTTCAATCTGACGAAAGACGGAGACGGGAATAGTGGCATAGGGATCAAAAGTTACAAATTGGAAATAAACCTCATCAACCTTTCCGGTACTTGAATTGATTACCATCGTTATTGTCAGTTCACGTCCTTTTACCCTTTGCTTTTCCGCTGCGCTAAAAGCATCTCTTACTATAGTGTATCGTTTGGTACGGGTCCAATTATCACCTTCCGTTAAATCGATACCGGCATCGGGCATACAGAAAGGCTCACCTGTGTCTTTATAGATTTGCCGCATATACGTATAATGGCTATCCTTATTATAAAGTGTCACCAACTTATAAGATGGAACATCACATTGGTAAGTATAGCCATCCTCATTGAAAGTTTTAGTAGCAGTATAATAATTAGTCTGTGCCATAATAGTTGCACAAAATAACAAGCCGATAAAAGTGAGTATTGTTTTCATATCATTTACAGTTTATGGTTAATTTATTTAGTGTCTTAAAATTAGCTATTCCGTTTTGATTCTCGTTCAATGGGTATTTGCTTTCCGTATAACCTACATCACGAAAAGCAGGAATCACACTACTTGTAATCACCCCATCCAATACATCATCAGTAATCTCTGGAAGTAGATTGCCCTTCTTATCAATATATTTAGTTAGATTTTTCACTTCCCTACGACGCACATCCTTTATATCCCTTTCCTCCCACTTACTCCCCGCATACTCCGGCAATCTGCTTATATAGAGATATTGCGCGTAATGTGCCTCAATCTCATTATTCAATACAGAATTATTATACTGAGCAAGTGTATTTTGATAAGCCTGATACGCATGAAACATTTCGTGCAGAAGCTGGTTGCTCTCCATCTGCATGCCCAAAGCTATTCCAACGGATTCGCCTTGCATCCCGAACGACCCGTTCGAGCCTTCCTTGAATTGAATGGTCAAGGTCTTTCCATTAAGATAACTTTTCAATCCGTTGTATAATTCTTCGCCCATACAGTCTGCCATGATTTTATCAATCATATTTTCCAAAATCTTCCAATTATATTCTGTCATGTGGGAATTACGAAATACGCATCCCGCCAAAGAGGATAACCGTATTTTTCCACAAATTCTCCTATAAAATAAGTGGAGTCATTCTTTTGCCTCAATCGCCCGGCAATCAAGCTCAAACATTCATCTGCCCCGTCAGTCCTGAAAAAGCGTTTTTCCTTGGCATATTCGGAAAACATTTCATCTTGCAGACAAGAATGAAAACAACCGCAAAACAAGAATACGAAGAGCAGGCAACGATTCAAAGACTTGCCATTCATAATAATTAAATTTGAGAGGTTTACATTTTCACCTTAAATATAGGAATAGTATTTCAAACAGCCGCATGAAACATACGTTTTTTCGTTTGGAGTTTTTGTCTGAATGTAATATTGGCATGATTTCTTTAACCAGCATACTGATATTTGCGCAAAACCCCTCAATTTGTGCATTTTTCCTTTCAAATTCTTGCCAAACCCAACTCTTTCCGTAAATTTGCAGGCTGATAATGAGTTAACCGGACAATTTCAGTAGCAGGGCTTTCCCTTCACTACTCCTATTTCTCCCGGCACTGACATACAGAAAAATACTAATACTAATAATTAATAGCATGAGTTTGAAAATTGTTGTATTGGCAAAACAAGTTCCCGACACACGCAACGTCGGGAAAGATGCCATGAAAGCCGACGGAACCATCAACCGCGCGGCACTCCCTGCCATCTTCAACCCCGAAGACCTGAACGCTCTTGAACAGGCTCTCCGACTGAAAGATGAACATCCGGGCTCCACCGTTACCATCCTGACCATGGGACCGGGACGTGCAGCCGAAGTTATTCGTGAAGGACTTTACCGTGGTGCCGACAACGGCTATCTGCTGACCGACCGCGCCTTTGCAGGTGCAGATACGCTTGCCACTTCGTATGCCCTTGCCACAGCCATCAAGAAGATAGGCGACTATGACGTCATCATCGGCGGACGCCAGGCCATCGACGGTGATACCGCCCAAGTAGGCCCACAGGTTGCCGAAAAGCTGGGACTGACGCAAGTGACCTACGCAGAAGAGATTCTGAACGTGGATAAAGCCGCCAAGAAGATTACCGTGAAACGTCATATCGACGGCGGCGTAGAAACCGTCGAGGCTCCTCTGCCCATCGTCATCACCGTAAACGGAAGTGCCGCTCCCTGCCGCCCGCGCAATGCCAAACTGGTACAGAAGTACAAACGCGCACTCGGTGCTCAGGAAAAAGCCGCCATCACCAAGGAAGGCGCCGAGCTTGCCTACGCCGACCTCTACGAGAAATATCCCTATCTGAACATCACGGAATGGAGCGTTGCTGACGTGAACGGCGACCTTGCACAATGTGGTCTGAGCGGCTCGCCCACAAAGGTGAAGACCATTCAGAACATCTCATTCCAGGCCAAAGAAAGCAAGACGCTGACGGGCAGCGACAAGGATGTGGAAGATTTGATTGTTGAACTGTTAGCCAACCATACGATAGGATAAGATTATGAATAATGTATTTGTATATTTAGAGATAGAAGGCACAACAGTTGCCGACGTCAGTCTCGAACTCTTGACCAAAGGTCGTAAATTAGCCAATCAGTTGGGCTGCCAACTGGAGGCTGTGGCCGCCGGAAGCAATCTGGCAGGCATTGAAAAACAAGTATTGCCCTACGGAGTAGACAAGCTCCACGTATTCGACGCTCCGGGCCTGTTCCCCTATACTTCACTTCCCCACTCCTCTGTCCTCATCAACCTGTTCAAGGAAGAAAAGCCGCAAATCTGCCTGATGGGTGCCACCGTTATCGGTCGCGACCTCGGCCCGCGCGTTTCTTCTGCTTTGACCAGCGGACTGACCGCCGACTGTACCTCACTGGAAATCGGCAACCACGAAGACAAGAAGGAAGGCAAGGTTTACGAGAACCTGCTGTATCAAATCCGTCCCGCATTCGGCGGCAACATCGTTGCCACGATTGTGAATCCCGAACACCGCCCGCAGATGGCTACCGTTCGCGAGGGTGTGATGAAGAAAGAGATTCTCGACGCTAATTATAAGGGCGAAGTCATCAACCACGACGTTGCCAAGTACGTGCCCGAGACGGATTATGTGGTAAAAGTCATCGACCGCCACGTAGAAAAGGCAAAACACAACCTGAAAGGCGCTCCCATCGTGATTGCCGGCGGCTACGGCATGGGAAGCAAGGAAGGTTTTGACATGTTGTTCGAGCTTGCCAAAGAACTCCATGCCGAGGTAGGCGCCAGCCGTGCTGCCGTCGATGCCGGTTATGCCGACCATGACCGCCAGATTGGCCAGACGGGTGTAACGGTACGTCCCAAACTGTATATCGCCTGCGGCATCAGCGGACAAATCCAACACATTGCCGGCATGCAGGAAAGTGGCATCATCATCTCCATCAACAATGACGAGAACGCTCCCATCAATACGATTGCCGACTACGTCATCAACGGTACGGTGGAAGAGGTTATCCCGAAGATGATTAAGTACTATAAATCGCACAGTAAATAAAAACCGGGAAGAGTGCAGATAATATATACTTCTTTCCTAAGACTTGAATTATATTACTGAGAACAACTACGTTAGAATAACAGAGAGTATAGAGGAAGCCAGTAAGTTACTGAATGCCTATTGCAAAAGTATAGCAACACACCGCTTTGAGGATTAAAGAAATAATAAGCCGGACTATGGGTTTAACTCCTCTAACTCCTAAATTAAAGAACATTATGGCAAATTTTTATACCGAAGTTCCCGAACTCAAGTATCACTTGAACAACTCGATGATGGAACGTATCTGCGAACTGAAAGAGCGCGGATATCAAGACAAAGACAAGTATGACTATGCCCCACAGGACTATGCGGACGCTATGGACTCTTTTGACAAGGTACTTGAAATCACCGGAGAGATTACCGGAGAGATCATCGCTCCCAATGCCGAAGGTGTGGACGAAGAAGGTCCCCACTGCGCCAATGGCCGTGTGGAGTATGCCAGCGGCACCAAGCAGAACCTCGACGCTATGGTAAAAGCCGGATTGAACGGTATGACCATGCCGCGACGTTTCGGTGGATTGAACTTCCCGATTACTCCGTACACCATGTGTGCGGAAATCGTTGCTGCAGCCGATGCCGGTTTCGGCAACATCTGGTCACTGCAGGATTGCATCGAAACGCTCTACGAATTCGGCAACGAAGACCAGCACAGCCGTTTCATCCCGCGCATCTGCGCCGGAGAGACCATGTCTATGGACTTGACAGAGCCGGATGCCGGTTCCGACTTGCAGAGCGTAATGCTGAAAGCTACATACGACGAGGCCAACAACTGCTGGCGTCTGAACGGTGTGAAGCGTTTCATCACTAACGGTGACGCCAATCTCCACCTCGTACTGGCCCGTTCGGAAGAAGGAACGAAGGACGGACGCGGCTTGTCCATGTTCATCTACGACAAGAATGAAGGTGGTGTAGACGTGCGCCGCATCGAGAACAAACTGGGTATCCACGGTTCTCCTACTTGCGAGCTGGTTTACAAGAATGCAAAAGCAGAACTTTGCGGCGACCGCAAGCTCGGTCTGATCAAATACGTCATGGCTTTGATGAACGGCGCCCGTCTGGGTATTGCCGCACAGTCGGTAGGTCTTTCACAAGCTGCCTACAACGAAGGTCTGGCTTATGCCAAAGACCGCAAGCAGTTCGGCAAGGCCATCATCGAGTTCCCGGCTGTATATGACATGTTGGCTATTATGAAAGCCAAGTTGAATGCAGGACGCTCCTTGCTGTACCAGACTTCCCGCTACGTAGACATCTACAAAGCATTGGACGACATTGCCCGCGAACGCAAGCTGACTCCGGAAGAACGCCAGGAACAAAAGAAGTATGCCAAACTGGCCGATGCCTTCACTCCGCTGGCAAAGGGAATGAACTCCGAGTATGCCAATCAGAATGCATACGACAGCATTCAGATTCACGGCGGTTCGGGCTTCATGTTGGAATATGCCTGCCAACGCATCTACCGCGACGCACGTATCACTTCCATCTACGAAGGTACCACCCAGTTGCAGACTGTAGCTGCCATCCGCTATGTGACCAACGGTTCGTATGCCGCTACCCTGCGCGATTACGAACAAGTGCCATGCAGCGAAGAGATGCAGCCGCTGATGGACCGCATCAAGGAAATGGCCAATAAGTTCGAAGCCTGCACCAATGCGGTAAAAGAGGCACAGAACCAAGAATTACTGGACTTCGTGGCACGTCGTCTCTACGAAATGGCTGCGGTATGTATCATGTCGCACCTGATTATTCAAGATGCTACAAGAGCTCCTGAATTGTTTGCCAAGTCTGCCCTTGTATATGTGAACTATGCAGAAGCTGAAGTAGAAAAGCACTTCAACTTTATCCGCAAGTTCAAGGCAGAAGAACTGGAAAGCTATCGCTAACCGTCCATTCTAAATTAAGCCCTTGCTTTATCTGAATACCCTTTTGAAGAAAACAGATAAATCAAGGGCTTAATTTTGGGAAACCAAACCACAGCTGTACTTATGCACCAACAACCTTAAAATTTTCCTTTGACATTTCAAAAAAGATGCGTGATTTGTAGATGTGCCGATTCCGTATCTATCGCTGATATAGCCGACATTAATTCGCATTGCAGTGCATCTAAACTCTGCAATGAGTATGTACCAGCAAGTTCTTTGTGATTTTTACCGCATTTCGGCTTGCTATTGGCAAATAACAAAATAATGATTATCCGCATTCCTTCCCCCCAATCAGTTATTTGCATGCTTCATCCTTATTCTTTCCCCGTTTCAGCCAACCTCGTCCCCATAGTAATATATCATTAAAGACCTTTTAATATCATATTAACCTATGCTGCCTGCCCAGCAGACTTATACACATATTCTGCTTCCCTGCAGCACTGATATGCCGCAATGTGGAAGAGTGGCAGGGAGGAATATTACGGAGATAATCATAAGGTTTATCAGAAACCTCCGAAGACTTTCAATCTGCTGCGCAAAAATACATCTGAGTTTTGTTTTTAAATGACATAAAACAAAAAAACAAGCCTATGTGTTCTCAAGAGTACTAAAATACGTAAACGAAAAATAAAAAGAATATTCAACCCGTGTAAACATATGAATAGCAACAGCTTATCATTTCCAAGTTTATCATTTAACGTCTCGTTAAATCTAAAATATTGTAAACAACGCATAATACTATCTAATTATCCATACTAAATCTTCCTAAAACTAATAGAAACCGCTTTATTTGTAGCGATTAAAACCAAGTTAATATAAAAGCACCAACCTTAAATAGAAAATACGATTTATGAAAAGTAATTATTGGCTCCTAATAGTGATAGTTACCTTTATCGCCGCGTTACCGTGTAAAGCAGACGAATGGATTAGAATCAACCAGCTCGGTTATCTGCCTCAATCCATTAAAGTGGGAGTATTCATGAGCGAAGAAGGAACTCGTGTGGATAGTTATACATTGGTCGATGCCTTCACGGGCAAGACAGTACAAACTTTCAATGCACCTAAACCCACCGGCAAACTGGGTGGAATGAAAAGTACCTACCGCTTGGACTTCAGTAACTTTACAGAACCGGGAACTTATTACCTGAAAGCAGGCAAAACCGTTTCCCCCCGCTTCCCCATCAATACACACGTTTACAACGGCACAGCGGATTTCCTTCTAAACTACATGCGGCAGCAACGCTGCGGCTATAATCCGTTCTTGAAAGACAGCTGCCACGTGCACGACGGCTACATCGTATATCATCCTACCAAAACCGGACAACATATAGATGTCCGCGGAGGCTGGCACGATGCTACGGACTATCTGCAATACACCACCACCTCTGCCAATGCCATCTATCAGATGATGTTCGCTTATCAGGAAAACCCCGAATCTTTCGGTGATGCGTATGATGCAGCCGGCCTTCCCGGTGCCAACGGTATCCCGGACATTGTGGACGAAATCAAATGGGGATTGGACTGGATGAACCGTATGAATCCGGCTCCGGGCGAGCTGTACAACCAGATAGCCGACGACCGTGACCATGCCGGAATGCGCCTCCCCAACAAAGACCTGGTGGATTACGGCTACGGACCGGGCAAGGGACGCCCCGTTTACTTTTGCAGTGGCGAACCGCAAGTACGCGGAAAATTCAGGAACGCAACGACCGGAGTGGCAAGCACTGCCGGAAAATTTGCCTCCTGCTTCGCCTTAGGTGCCAAAATACTGAAAGGCTACTATCCCGAATTTGCAGCAGAAATCGAAGCCAAGGCCGATGCCGCCTATCAAGAAGGAGTCAAGAAACCGGGAGCATGCCAGACTGCCTCTGTCTTGTCTCCCTACATTTACGAAGAGGACAACTGGGTGGACGATATGGAACTGGGTGCCATGGAGCTGTACAAAGCCACCGGCGACAACAAATATCTGGCCCAAGCCCTTGAATACGGACGCCGCGAACCGGTGACTCCCTGGATGGGCGCCGACAGCGCACGCCACTACCAATGGTATCCGTTCATGAACATGGGCCACTACCATCTTGCCAAAGTAGACAACAGCCGCATCAGCAAGGAATTTATCCGCAACATGCGTACGGGTATCGAACGCACATACGAGAAAGCGGTAGAAAACCCCTTCTTGCACGGTATACCCTACATCTGGTGTTCCAACAACCTGACTACCGCTATGCTGACCCAATGCCGGCTGTACCGTGAAACCACCGGTGATGACACGTACGCCGAAATGGAAGCCTCCTTGCGCGACTGGCTGTTCGGCTGTAACCCTTGGGGAACCAGCATGATTGTGGAACTTCCCCTTTACGGAGACTATCCCTCGCAACCCCACTCCTCACTGCTGAATGCAGGCGTGGGCAATACTACTGGCGGACTGGTGGACGGTCCTGTCTATCGTACCATCTTTGAAAACCTGCGCGGCGTCAACATGACGGGAATTCCCGGAACTCCCGGACAAGACTACGAACGCTTCCAACCGGACCTGATGGTATATCACGACGCTCTCCACGACTATTCTACCAATGAGCCTACCATGGACGGAACCGCCTGCCTCACGTACTACCTCTCTGCCATGCAGAAAGATGGGATGAAGCAAGCCGGTATCCCAAATGACAAGAATGTATATGTGGACGGAGGAATCATCCGCACCGACCCTTCGAAAAAGCAAATCACCCTCGTATTCACTGCCGCCGACAAAGCAGACGGTGCCGATGCCATCATCAGTACCTTGAAGAAGCATGGCATCAAAGGCGGTTTCTTCTTTACCGGAGAGTTCTACGAGCTCTATCCCGATGTAGTGAAACGCCTGCTCGACGAAGGGCATTTTGTAGGCAGCCACAGTTACGGACATTTGTTGTACATGCCTTGGGAAGACCGTGATTCTCTGCTGGTCACCCGCGAAGAGTTTGAGAACGACATCATGAAAAGCTACGAGACCCTCCGCAAGGCAGGCATTGAATACAAGGACGCTCCCGTCTATATTCCTCCTTACGAATACTATAACAAGGAAATATCCGCCTGGGCAAAGAACATGGGTATTCAAGTTATCAACTATACCCCCGGCACCATGAGCAATGCCGACTACACCACTCCGGACATGGGACAGAAGTACCGAAGCAGCAAGTTCATCTACGACAAGATTATGGAGGTGGAAAAGAAGGAAGGCCTGAACGGGCACCTGATGCTGATACACTTCGGAACGGACGACCGCCGCACGGACAAGTTCTACAATGGTTATCTGGACAAGATGATTAAGACGCTGAAACAAAAAGGCTACACATTTGTACCGGTCTGCGAGGCTGTCGGTATATAAACATACTCTAACAAAGATTTATTGGAAAGGTTAGTTAAAAAGGTTATCATGCAAAGGTATTTAAGGTAAATATTCAATCGGTTTGTTTTCAGTAAACCTTCCCCTACCCCCAAAAGGGGAAAGTTTCAAAGTAAGCTCCCAGCCTGTGAAGGTTAGGAGCTTTTACATATTTCAGAGAAGCCTTTTTACCGATTGCAACAGTTGCTCAATATCCTCTTCCGTAGTATCAAAAGAGGTCACAAAACGAATTTCGTGGATGGCCTCATCCCAGAAGTAGAAAAAATAGTCCTTCAACAGTTCGTCAATCACCGGACGGGGCATCGTAAGGAAAAGCTGGTTACTTTCCACCTTCTGCGTAAAATGCACACCTGGTAACCCCTTCAATCCGGCATAAAGAATCTTAGCCATACGGTTGGCATGCGCGGCATTTCTCAGCCAAAGGCTGTCCGTCAGGTAAGCAGTGAACTGGCAGGACAGATAGCGAAGTTTGGATGCGAGCTGTGCTGACTGCTTACGCACAAAACAAGCTTCCTTCTTCAAGGCTGGATTAAAGACAATCACACTCTCTCCCAGCATCAGTCCGTTCTTCGTACCGCCGAAGCTAAGGATATCTATTCCGCAATCCACTGTCAGCTCCCTAACACCAAGATTCAGGGCTGCACAAGCATTTGCCAGACGGGCCCCGTCCATGTGGACATACATGCTATGCCGATGAGCCAAATCCGTCAAAGCCCGTAGCTCGTCCGGCTTATAGACAGTGCCCAACTCCGAACATTGCGAAATATAAATGGCTCCGGGCTGCGAATGATGCTGCTCACCGAAATGACACAGATAAGGACGGACTAAATCAGGGGTCAACTTGCCATCAGGGGTAGCAACAGGACGAATCTGACAGCCTGTCATGCGGGCAGGAGCACCACATTCGTCCACATAGATATGTGCAGTCTCTGCACAAATGATAGAGTTATAAGGACGGGTACACAGTTGCAAAGCCACTGCATTACTGCCCGTACCGTTGAATACAAACAACGGTTCGCAATCCGGCGTAAACGCTTCCCTTATTTTACGGACAGCCTCCTCTGTCCAAGGGTCATCCCCATAACCAACAGCATGGTCACGGTTGGCCCGGTCCAGCGCCTCCATTACCTGCGGATGTACGCCTGAATTATTGTCTGAAGCAAAACTTCTCATACTCATTCTGTTTTTGTTTATTGAAAAGAATATGCAAAGGAAAGAATATTCCTCAATATGAAGAAACAAAGGAGCACAGATTTCATCCTCCGGTGAAAAATGCTTCCACACTACGAAACCTGTGCTCCCCCAATCAGTCTATTTAATCAGTTCCTCTTTTATCCGATATAAACGTTTACCCCCAACGAAACATAAAGTTCATCCTCTTCCTGATGAATTTCAATCTTGTCCTCACGAGCAAGCCACCCCAATGCAGCTCCCAGTTCCTTGTCTTTCAGCCCGGAATTCCTCTTCAAAGAATCGTAGCTCCACCTGGTATAATCGTTAAGCAACTGCCAAATTTTTCCAGCATTCAGTCCGATTTCGTTCTTGTCCATTTTTCTCTTTAATTAAAAAGGTTAATAGTTCTTATTGATTCAGTTATCTTTACGAAAAGTAAAGATGCAATTTACTATTTCATTAACAATCAAAACAGACAGAAGATGTGTAAACTAACTATTTTTGTAGCACTTTTGTAATATTACATTCTTTTTATCAACAATCAAGAACGTAAACCGGAAAAAAAACCGCAGTATCTATCGAAAAGATACTGCGGTTCTTCTATTTGATTAAGCAATCAGGGGAAAACGATCTTACATCATTCCGCCCATGCCTCCCATTCCGGGAGCACCCATCGGCATCTCGGGCTTATCTTCTTTCTTCTCAACGATTACGCATTCTGTAGTCAGGAACATGCCGGCAATAGAAGCGGCATTCTCAAGAGCCACACGAGTAACCTTGGCAGGATCTACCACACCGGCTGCATGCAGGTTTTCGTAAACATCGGTACGGGCATTGTAACCGAAGTCAGCCTTGCCTTCGCGTACTTTCTGTACGACAACAGCACCTTCTTTACCAGCGTTGGCAACAATCTGACGCAACGGTTCTTCGATAGCACGCTTGATGATGTCGATACCTGTTGTTTCGTCCACATTATCACCTTTGAAGCCTTCCAATGCATCCAGTGCACGGATATAGGCTACACCACCACCAGGAACGATACCTTCTTCGATAGCGGCACGGGTAGCACGAAGCGCATCGTCTACGCGATCTTTCTTTTCCTTCATTTCAACCTCAGAAGCAGCACCTACATAAAGAACTGCTACACCACCAGACAACTTGGCCAGACGTTCCTGTAGTTTTTCCTTATCATAATCAGACTTCGTAGCTACAATCTGAGCCTTGATTTGTTCGCAACGCTCCTTGATGTTTTCTTTATCACCGGCACCGTTCACAATGGTTGTATTGTCCTTGGAAACAGTGACTTTGTCAGCAGTACCCAACATTTCAATAGTAGCTTGTTCCAGCTTCAGACCTTTTTCTTCGCTGATGACAACACCACCGGTCAATACTGCAATATCTTCCAACATTTCCTTGCGACGGTCACCGAAACCCGGAGCCTTCACTGCACAAATCTTCAACTGAGAACGCAGACGGTTCACCACCAAAGTTGTCAGTGCTTCGCTATCCACATCTTCTGCAATAACCAGCAAAGGACGGCCGGTCTGTACTGCCGGTTCGAGGATAGGCAGGAAATCTTTCAGGTTGGAAATCTTCTTATCGTAAATCAGGATGTACGGTTTTTCCATTTCGCACTCCATCTTCTCCGTATTGGTAACGAAGTAAGCAGAAAGGTAACCACGGTCGAATTGCATACCTTCAACCACACCGATAGTAGTATCAGTACCCTTGGCCTCTTCGATAGTGATAACACCGTCTTTAGAAACTTTGCGCATAGCGTCTGCAATCAGCTTGCCGATAACGGGGTCGTTGTTGGCAGAAACGGAAGCTACTTGCTCAATCCTGTCATAGTTGTCACCTACTGTTTCCGCCTGGCCTTTGATAGAATCAACCACTTTGGCAACAGCCTTGTCAATACCGCGTTTGATATCCATCGGACTTGCACCGGCAGTTACGTTCTTCAGCCCTTCGGCTACGATGGCTTGAGCCAGAACAGTAGCAGTAGTAGTACCGTCACCTGCATCATCACCAGTCTTGGAAGCGACTTCCTTCACCAACTGTGCACCGGTATTCTGATATGCGTCTGCCAATTCAACTTCTTTAGCTACTGTTACACCATCTTTTGTGATGTGGGGAGCACCGAATTTCTTTTCGATAATAACATTGCGACCTTTAGGGCCGAGGGTTACTTTTACTGCATTTGCCAGTGTATCGATACCTTTCTTCAATTGGTCACGGGCATCGATATTGAATAATATTTCTTTTGCCATAATATGATAAACAAATTAAGAATTAATAATTAAAGAATGAAATTATCCCAAAACAGCGAGCACATCGCTTTGGCGCATGATGAGGTACTTGGTTCCTTCCACTTCCAATTCGGTACCGGCATACTTGCCATACAGCACTGTGTCACCAACCTTCAACACCATTTCTTCGTCTTTTGTTCCGTTGCCTACTGCAATAACTTCACCTTTCAAAGGTTTCTCTTTCGCTGTATCAGGAATAATGATACCGCCAATTGTTTTTTCTTCTGCAGGTGCAGGGAGTATCAGCACTCTGTCTGCTAATGGTTTAATGTTCATAGTCTTTTTGTTTTATATGTTATACATTTATTATAATAGTAATTTTGCTTTAAACAAGCAATAAAGAACTTACGAAAACCGTGCCAAACAGACAAGCTGATTGTTTGGCAGACAAAGGCTGACAAAATGGCAAGATATACAACGATATTTGCTATCTTTAGGCAGCTCATCCAACATCTTCTCCGTGATAGCTAAAGGAAACATAGCATTGTCCAAGACAGTCTTTCCCGCACTTATTCTGCTGATTTATGCAGGAGTGGTGAACCGACAAAGGTAACTTTCCAACCGATACCGTCCCTTCTTCCGTGTCGCTTTTCCATACTGTATCACTTTCCGGGGGCAAAAATGCAAACAAGCCATACAATGAATGCACTGCTTTCCCCACACCGGATACCCATCCACCAACCGGATATTGCCTACCGGACACGACTTGCTACATATTCCGCAAGAGATGCAACCCTCATCGACATGGAAACTCCTTGTACCAATGACAAAACGAACAAACAAAGGATTCACAATATACGTTTTCAGCCAGGCAGCACTGCCTTCATGCACATTCCAGACCCTCTTCCGTGCAATGACATCTTCGGCAATCGAAGCAATGGCATGCCGTGCGTTCTCTATCTTCTTGCGGCAAAGCGCCTCATCGTCCAAATTGAACATCGGTACGTAGGTATTGGGCATTGCAACAGACCAGGCAGCATCCAGCGAGAAATGCGCTGCCAGGCGGTTCATTCCCTTTCCCATATCGTCCCCGCATGTACACACGGCATAACGATAGCAGCAGTCCGGCAACCGGAGCTGCGACAAAAAATCAATCAAGACACGGGGTGCATACCAGGAGTGTACCGGAAAAACGACACCCAATCTATCGACTTTCATCAGTTCTGCGGGTATCAGACCTTGCTTCAGGCAATCAACAATGCTGACAGCAGTATCACGCGTAGCCTCTGCAAGCAATTCTGCAATCCAGCGCGAGTTTCCGGTTGCGGTAAAATAAAGTATCATCGGCAATATGTTTTGCCGACAAAGGTAATGATTTGACTTGAATTCCTTTTATTCCAGCAGCTCTTCTATGGAATAATTTTCCCAGAACGCTCTTGTAGAATGTACCAATGAACTGCCCATATAGAGCAGAAACAATGCCGCTATAACAATCATCAGGAAACTGACGAGGGCATTGTGTTTTTCTTGCTTAAGCTCAACAGAAACCATAAGAACCTCCTTTTTTTTGTCAGTACAAAGATAAATGCAGGATGTTTCATTTCTCCTACGCCACTATTACAAATACCTATATTCGTGCCATAAATATACAAAAAAAGGAGCAACCTTGTGCTCCTTTTTTTGTATATTTCAGTTTTTATTATTTCAGTTCGCTAACCAGCTCTTGAGGAGTGACCATTTTCTGCTCACCAGTCTCCATGTTTTTCAATGTCACCTTACCCTCATTCATCTCATTCTCACCTACCAAGGCCACAAACGGAATGGCTTTGGAGTTTGCATATCCCATCTGTTTCTTCATCTTGCTTGCATCGGGGAAAATCTCGGCACGAATACCTGCCGCACGTACTTCAGCAAGCACATTCATAGAGAATGCAGCTTCTTTCTCACCAAAGTTGATAAACAGCAGCTGAGTACCGTTCACCGCTTCTTTCGGATAAAGGTCGAGCTGGTTCAGCACATCAAAGATGCGGTCTGCACCGAACGAGATGCCGACACCACTGACACCGGACAAGCCGAATACACCCGTCAAGTTGTCATAACGTCCTCCGCCGGTGATACTGCCGATTTGCACATCAAGCGCCTTTACTTCGAAGATGGCACCGGTATAGTAATTCAAGCCACGGGCCAATGTCAAATCCAGTTCGATTTCATTCTTCAAGCCGAGGCTTTTCAGGGTAGAAAGGATGAATTCACTCTCTTCCACACCCTTCAGTCCTGTTTCACTTGCAGCAAGGACTTCTTTCAAGGTAGCGAGTTTCTCTTCATTACTGCCGTTCAGCAGAATGATGGGTTGCAGTTTGGCAATAGCCTCGTCGCTGATACCTTTCTCCTTCAACTCGGCGTTGACATTGTCCAGACCTATCTTATCCAACTTATCGATGGCCACGGTAATATCCACAATCTTGTCAGACTCACCGATGATTTCGGCAATGCCGCTCAATATCTTGCGATTGTTAATCTTGATACAGACACGGATGCCGAAGCGGGTGAATACCGTGTCTACAATCTGCATCAGTTCCACTTCGTTCAACAGGGAATCACTGCCTACCACGTCGGCGTCGCATTGATAGAACTCACGATAACGCCCTTTCTGCGGACGGTCGGCGCGCCACACGGGTTGTATCTGATAACGCTTGAAGGGGAAAGTGATTTCATCGCGATGCATCACCACGTAGCGGGCAAAAGGCACTGTGAGGTCATAGCGCAAACCTTTCTCGCAGAACTTACTGGCAAGCTTCACCGCATTACGGCTCAACAGTTCTTCATCTGTCAGTCCGGAGAAGTAATCACCGGAATTCTGTATCTTGAACAAGAGCTTGTCTCCTTCCTCACCATACTTCCCCATCAAGGTAGAAAGCATTTCCATCGAGGGCGTTTCTATCTGCTGGAAGCCATAGAGGTGATACACTTCACGAATCGTATTGAATATATAGTTACGCTTCGCCATTTCTACAGGCGAGAAGTCACGGGTTCCTTTCGGGATACTTGGTTTTGCTGCCATAATCAGTTCAATTACTTTAAAATCGGACGACAAAGTTACAGTATTTTATTGAGGATGAAAAGAGAAAGCTAAGGAATTGTAATGCGACAATATTCACTTCTGAACTAAGTGTTCATTTTCAGGCAAAGTTTGATTCAGCATATAACTATATATCAAGCATTTGCTATTTAGGCACAACATTTATACTGTTCTGCATCAAAATAACATTAAAAAATATATTCATGATGCGGCAAATCTACCTGTTGTTCTCATTATTGCTTTGTTGCAATACCCTCTGTTGGTTGCAAAATCAAAGAAGACCATGAACTGAAAGATGAATTCTACAAGGCTTTCAACAAAGAAAAGTTTATGAATCTCTATTTGCGACCCTCTGTCGTTTTGAAATCGCCATGTGTAAAGTTCAAGGCAACAGAATGGTCTCTCTATGCAGAGCCGGGGGGCATGCTGAATGTGCCATACCAGAGAGTATGTATTGAGAAAACTCAAAATCCGATGCTAACTGATTTACATCAGCACAAACAAAGACCAATGGCTTGCCATTGATGTACGACTTGACATTTATATGGAATAGGGCCATGTGGTTTCAGCGAGAAGCCATTTATGCAGGGGCGCATACCCTACGCAATCATATGACTTCTGATATTCCACAGCTTTTTCATACTTAAAAGCCAAATCCAGCGCTTTACCGCTCAGGATTTGGCCAGTTTTTATGCCTGTATCATGTGCGTTCAATCTCTGCGTCCCAAGAATATCATGATATAATAAATCAGCGTAGCAAGCGAACCGAGAGCAGCCACTACATATGTATAGGCAGCCGAGCGGAGTGCATCTTCAGCTTGTGCATGATTGTATGAATTCGTAATGCCTGAGTTGCTAAGCCATACCAGCGCACGCTTGCTTGCATTGATTTCCACCGGCAAGGTAATGAAGCTGAACAAAGTAGTCAATGCAAACAATATAATGCCTGCCAGCAGCAATTGCGGGAAGGAGTTCAGCATCAAGATACCAGCCAGCAGCAACCACGTCATCCACTGTGAGGCAAAAGAGACTACCGGTACCAGCTTGCTGCGCATTGTCAACGGAGCGTATGCACGCGCATGCTGCACGGCGTGACCACATTCGTGGGCTGCAACGGCAGCAGCCATGATGCTGTTACTGCTATAAACACCCTCACTCAAGTTTACTGTCTTATTGACAGGATTATAATGATCCGTCAGATGTCCGGGAGTATGCGTCACGGTCACATCATAAATGCCATTATCGTGCAACATCTTCAAGGCCACGTCTGCTCCCGTCATTCCGTTGCCAGTAGGGATTTTAGAGTACTTCTTGAATTTGTTCTGAAGATTCATCTGTACCAGCCAGCTGACGACGGCAATACCGATAAAAATAATCCATTGCATTCCTATCATTCCTGTTCCCATAATTTTCTTTCTTTAAATTGTGAATAAATCAGTCGTTTCTTATTGTATAACAAATAGTCTGCCAAAAATAAAAGGAAACGGTGAGCAATGCCAGCGTTTCCTTTATCTTTTAGGAAGAATTAAAGATTTCTGATTTCCGATTTATTTTTCAATCTCCACCTCTATCACTTTATCAATATCCGTCGGAACCTCCGGCAAGTAGAGCATCACCCCTCCTTCACACTTACGGAACTTCACTGGAAGACGGTCGGCATATCCCACTGCCTTCTTCACTTTCTTGCCTCCCAACGGCAGGAAAAGAGCCTTGTCCTGCAATTCGAGGATATGCACGTATAATTTATTTTCTCTTTGTGTAGTGACTCCCCAAGGATGCGGAGCAATGCAGCCGCCACGGGTTCCGTAGATGGTTTCACCGTATACCTTCATCCATTCTCCTACTTCTGCCAGACGCTGCAATGCAACAGCAGGCAGCTCACCGTCCGGCTGAGGACCGATATTCATCAGCAGGTTGGCATCTTTACCGGCGGCCTTCACCAAATAGTGTATCAGTGTTTCAGCAGATTTATAATCCTGGTCTGTAATCTTGTATCCCCACATACCGTTCATTGTTTCGCAAGTTTCAAGAGGCAAGGCGCTGATATCCTGACCGGAGAGTCCAGCGCGGTTCTCACCCGGCAGGTCGCGTTCAAAGATTTGTATATCCTCACCCTCAAAAGGCACCTGATGGTGATTATTCCCCACCAGACAGGCCGGTTGCAGACGGTGTATCAAGGCATACTGCTCGGGCAGTTGCCAATCAAAATCAGGATTCTGGTCCTGGTCCCACCAACCATCGAACCAGATAGCACCGATTTCACCGTAGTTCGTCAGCAACTCCGTCAACTGGTTGTTCATAAATTTATAATAACTGTTCCAGTCTCCCTTCGGATTCGGGCGCCCCGTTCCGCGTCCGGTACGTCCCCACGGAGCATCTTCACGAAACCAGTCGATGTGCGAATAGTAGAGATGCAGACGGATGCCCTGCTTGTGGCACTCGTCTGCCAATTCTTTCAGAATATCCCTCTTGAAAGGAGTGGCATCTATGATATTATAATCGGAATAACGGGTATGAAACATAGAGAAACCTTCGTGATGGCGAGTGGTGAAGCAGATATATTTCGCACCCGAAGCCTTAATGGCAGCCACCCACTTGGCGGCATCAAATTTGGAAGGATAGAATCCACCTGCCAACTTGGCATATTCTCTATAGTTCAAATCCTTGTTGGTCATAGTCCATTCACCGGTTGCCAACATGCTGTACAGCCCCCAATGCAGGAAAATGCCAAACTTATTATCCCGGAATTCCTGACGGGATTTCAGATTTTCCCCGGTAGGCTGATAAGCCTGCGAGTGTACGGAGGCCGCGAAAGCCACCAATAGCAGAAAAGATAAAAAACGTGTTCTCATGGCAATAAATAAAAAAGGTATGGATTATCGTTTCACACGAATCTTCAGATGAAGCCGCGAAAACCCTGTAATCCATACCTAAGGTTATCAGAATTATTTCTTCTTATTCTTCTGTATAGCGTTCAATAGTTTGTTCACGGTCGGGACCCACAGAAACAATCTTGATGGGCACACCAAGTTGCTCTTCCAGGAATGACAAGTATGCATTGAATTCTTCCGGGAACTCATCTTCACTCTGCATCTTGGTCATATCCGTCTGCCAACCGGGAAGCTCTACATAAACCGGCTCTACAGCCTCGTTGATATCGAACGGGAAGTAATCGATTTCTTCCCCATCCATCTTGTAAGCAACACAAGCCTTGATGGTTTCAAAAGAATCGAGTACATCGCTCTTCATCATAATCAGTTTGGTAACACCGTCTACCATAATAGCATATTTCAACGCCACCAGGTCAATCCAACCACAACGGCGCTTACGTCCTGTCACAGAACCGAACTCATGACCCAGCGTGCAAATCTGGTCACCGGTCTTGTCGAACAGTTCTGTCGGGAACGGACCGGCACCTACACGCGTACAATAGGCCTTGAAAATGCCATATACCTCACCAATCTTGTTGGGAGCAATACCCAGACCGGTACAAGCACCAGCACAGACCGTATTGGAAGAAGTGACAAACGGATAAGAACCGAAATCAATGTCCAGCATTGTCCCCTGCGCACCTTCGCACAATACAGACTTGCCGGCAGCCAGCAGATTATTCATCTCGTGTTCGCTGTCCACCAGCCGGAATTGTTTCAGGTATTCGATACCTTCGAACCATGCCTTCTCCATTTCCGCAAGGTCATACTCATAGTTCAGGCTCTTCAATATCTGTTCATGACGGGCCTTGGCCGCTGCATACTTCTTGTCAAAGTCATGCAGAATGTCGCCTACACGTACACCGTTACGGCTGATTTTATCCGTATAAGTCGGTCCGATACCTTTTCCGGTCGTTCCTACCTTCGCATCTCCTTTGGCTGCTTCGTACGCAGCATCCAGTATGCGGTGAGTCGGCATAATGAGATGTGCCTTCTTGGAAATGTGCAATCGTTCCTTCAAGTTATGCCCGGACGCTTCCAATGATTCGGCTTCCGCCTTGAAGAGAGCCGGGTCGAGCACCACGCCGTTACCGATGATATTTACCTTGTCCCCCTGGAATATTCCAGACGGAATGGAACGGAGCACATACTTCTGTCCTTCAAACTCGAGTGTATGTCCGGCATTCGGTCCGCCCTGAAAACGAGCTACGACATCGTATCTCGGAGTTAACACATCAACGACTTTTCCTTTGCCTTCGTCGCCCCATTGCAATCCTAATAATACGTCTACTTTCATTTTTCTTTTTTATGGTTATTACTCTTTTTCTTCCGTTTATTGGCCCGGTCACATTTGCTGCACAACCCATACATATACAAGGAAT
The DNA here is from genome assembly GCF_013373675.1 of Bacteroides sp. L10-4. NCBI lineage: Bacteria > Pseudomonadati > Bacteroidota > Bacteroidia > Bacteroidales > Bacteroidaceae > Bacteroides > Bacteroides sp. L10-4. Next base: position 16,024 of record NZ_JABXJH010000047.1, on the reverse strand, counting down.
AGTGCGTAAGATTAAAACGGCTCAGTTTGGTATTCTCAATGGCATGCTGCAACTCCTCGTTCTGAAACTCGGTCACCTTTCCGCACTGAGTGCATATCTGGTGATGGTGCGTATCGCGATTATAAGATTTTTCGTATTGGGAAGAGTTGCCGAACTGATGCTTGATGACCAGACGAGCATTTATTAGCAAAATGATGGTATTGTAAAGCGTTGCACGGCTGACGCGGAAATTTTCCTGATCGGCCATCTGTGAATAGAGCGTGTCGATATCAAAATGCCCGTCTATGGAGTAAATGGTATCAAGTATAGCATAACGTTCGGGAGTCTTCCGATGCCCGTTCGCATTCAGATATTCAGTGAATATCTGCCTAACTGTATCTTTCACATTCTGACTTTCCATTTGACGGCGCAGTTTTACGGCCAACAAAGTTAATCCTTTTTTGTGGAAAGCAAACGAGAAAGAGATAAAAATTGCGATAAGGGGAATATTCCCTTACCGCATCAATATTCTATAAGCTTAGAATCAATCTAATAAATTTCCTCTTTTACAAGATTATATAGCAATTGCTCTACATCAGAAGAAGAATTGTCCATGCCTTCCACCCTGCGGCAAACTTGAAAAGAATTGTCCTCGTTTTGCTGCATAAAGCGGCGGATGGCAGTCATGGCAGCATTGCGCACATGATAGGAACCCGACAAAAAAGCCGTTATTGCCTGGTCGAGGAACTCATTCTCAACCCGTTCGCTCATATCCCCTTTCTTCATCAACAGACGGGCAATGGTGAGGAAACCGCAGACCTGCGTGTATTCGTCCTCGCTCGCAATCCAATGGAAAGACTTGGCAGGGGCATAAGGAAGATGTTGGAATAAATTCATGCTGGTAAGTTCCGCGATTTCGATGTTACGGATATCTTCCACCCAGATATCGGCTATCTCGGGCAGGAAACTCTCTGCCGGCTGCAAAAGTCCCGCCAGTATTTTGCACTCTCTGATATCTTCTTTCCACAAAGCCTGAGCCAGGGAGTGGTCTTTCTCATAATCTGCAGCAATACTCTTGATGCGGGGCAGCTCCACGCCAAAGTTCAGCTTATATACCAGTCCTTTCTCACGCATACTTTGGGACACAGCTCCGTTCATGGAGAGGCGGAGCCGTGTCTTTATATCTTTCAGCTGCTGACGCAGCCGTTCTTTAGCATCTATCATACATCATTATTTATTGACAGAAGGCAATGTAGAATAGTCCTTGCCATAACGCAACATCTGTTCCGCATAGCCTTCATCATAAGTCACTGTCACATCTGTTATAGTACCGTTGGCATCCGTCACCGCTTCATATTTCGGATTAACGAAACCCTTATACGGTGCAAGGTTCAACTTCTTGTAGCGTTCCAACACTTCGGCATGCAAGGCGGAATCGACCTTCACGGCATAGGCTTCCACCAAATCATGGGCGCCGGCATAGTCGCCGGTGGACTTGATACGCTGTATTTCGGCAAGCAACCGGCCAAACAAGTCGCGCACTTTCTCATAATCGTTTATCACGACGTACGTCTTCCCATCCTTCTTCACCAACTCCACAACCTTCTCCGCCGCACCTTTCTCATACACCCAGCGCGCTATGAGCTGACGGTTGCGCATGTGAGCTTCCTCTACATTGTTGCCCGGCTCGATACGTACAAGCTGTGTCATCAGACCATTCATCAGATAGGTGTAGTATTGAGCCTTATAAGCGTCCGCACTTGGAGTAAGCCCCAGTTCCACCAGTTTCGGGTCGGCCACGTAATAAAGTCCGAACAAGTCGGCGCGCGCCTCTTCGATGGTAGAGCCGTATGCCTTCAACGCATCCGGATCCACCCCCGGGAGCAGTTTACCGGAACCATGCCCCAAACATTCGTGCAGGTCGGTATGCAGTTCGTCCGTCACATCCGCGTACCTATCAATCAGTTGAAGCTCTGCATCGCTATAGGCAAACTCCTCATTGAAGCCATTGCCATGAGCCGCCTTGTTGTAAGCATCTGTAATGTTACCAATCGTAACGGACTTCGAGCCATGATGACTACGTATCCAGTTGGCATTGGGCAGGTTGATGCCGATAGCAGTTGCGGGATACAAGTCACCGGCCAGAATAGCCGCTGTGATTACCTTGGCAGACACACCTTTCACTTCTTCCTTCTTGAATTGTCCGTCTACGGGTGAATGGTCTTCAAACCACTGTGCATTGCTGCTTATCAACTCTGTACGCCGGGTAGCTTCCACGTCTTTAAAATTCACCAAAGATTCCCAGCTCGCCTTCATGCCGAGGGGGTCACCGTAACTTTCGGTAAAACCGTTCACAAAATCAATGCGTGAGTTCAAATCCTTCACCCACAAGATGGCATATTCATCGAATGTCTTCAAATCACCAGTTTCATAGAATTCCACCAGCTTGGCAATTACCGCTTTCTGCCCGGGATTCTCGGCAACCCCTTCCGCCTTCTTCAGCCAGTAGACAATCTTTTCAAGTGCCTGCCCATATAGGCCCCCCACTTTCCAGACTTTCTCCCGAACTTTGCCATCCTCCTTCACCAAACGGCTGTTCAAACCATAGGAGACGGGAGTTTCATCCTGCGGATTCTTCAAGGCATTATAGAAATCTTCGGCTTCCTGCTGCGTCACCCCCTCGTAGTAATTGCATGCGGAAGTCAACACCAAATCTTCGCCGGCAGCCTGGTTCACCCGTTTAGGCATCACTTCAGGGTCAAAAATAACGGGGAACACTTCCTCGCACAGTTGTTCCACACTCTGTCCTTCGGCAAGCGGCAACGTAGCGGCATCCACACTCCGTATGGCCTGCCTGAAGAATTCGGGAGTGAATCCCGGTATGAACTTCTCGCTTCCATAGTGGTGATGAATGCCGTTGGAGAACCATACACGCTTCAGGTACACTTCCATGGCCTTGAAATCGGGAGTATTCTTATCTCCCTTATAGCCGGTATAGACGGCTTCCAGCATCCGGCGAATAGTCAGGTTGTACTTGCCGTTCTGGTCGAAGAGAATGTCTCTGCCCTGCAAAGCGGCTTCCGTCAAATAATAAACCAGTTCTTTTTGTTTGAGGGACAAATCCTCAAAACCAGGTACGCGGTAACGTAAAATCTGTAAATCTGCAAATTGTTCCACTGTATAGTCAAATTTTTCTGCCTCGGCAGTTGTTTTCGGATTTCCGCCACAAGCCGTCAATAGAGAAAGGGCGGTCACCATAGAAATAAGTTGTTTCTTCATGTGTCGGGAGTAATGGATTGGTATTTCAAAAAAAGAAGAAAAGGAAGTATCCCGAAACAACTGCTCCGGGATATTTCCTTTTTATTCATTCAGTCATACAGAATTATTTTTTCTTAGCTTCTTTTTCTGCGTGTCTTTTACGATACCCATTAGGAGTTTCACCTACATTTTTATAAAAAGCGGCATAAAAGGACTGACGGTTTGCAAAGCCTACCATCGTACTGATTTCCTCTACATTCTTGTCAGCATATCTTTTGTCTGTCAACAAATGTTGTGCCTCTCTTACTCTATATTCATTCAGTAGGCAAGAGTAATTCATGCCGAAGCGTGAATTCACCACTGCAGATAAATAGCGGGTATTGGTCTGCAATTCTTTCGCCAAATCCTTGGCGGAATAATCAGCATCTCTGTACTTCTTTTGTACAACAACGATATTCAAGATTTTGTCATACAGTTCATCTGCCAGTTCCGGCCTTATCAAAGAACGGTAGGCAGCATCCTTTTCTTTCTTTTCGCGCAGGTTGTAAGGACGTTTCTTCGTCTCTTTTTCCTGAACATTGTTTTCTAAATCACTCATTGAATTAACTGGTTAGGGTTGTTCTTAAATCGGAGCATCCAAAGGAAGAGCCCCTTTAGATTTTACAAAAGTCAGACATTTTTTTTTTATATACAACTTTTCCCTATATATTTTTGATAAAAAGACAACAAAAAAGGTTGAAAAGTAGGGGAATTCGGCCACCAATAAGATACTTTAACCTTTAACGGAAACTCATACGATGCGAAATCTTGATGACCTTTCATTTGTAGTATATGCAATAATAAACGTACCTTTGCCGAAAGAAATCCATACTTCCAAATTATGCTGCAAACGCTCAAGACATATTTCGGCTACGACAGTTTCCGCCCCTTGCAAGAAGACATCATACGCCATCTGATGGAGCGTAAAGATGCACTGGTACTGATGCCGACGGGAGGCGGAAAATCTATCTGCTACCAACTTCCCGCCCTGTTGAGTGAAGGCACGGCGGTGGTGGTTTCTCCGCTCATCTCCTTGATGAAGGACCAGGTGGAAACGCTCTGTGCAAACGGCATCGCCGCCGGTGCGCTGAACAGCAATAATAATGAAACGGAGAATGCTTCACTACGGCGTGCATGCATGGAAGGCAAGCTGAAACTGCTGTATATTTCTCCCGAAAAGTTACTGGCGGAAGCCAACTACCTGTTGAGGGACATGCACATTTCCCTATTCGCCATCGACGAGGCGCATTGCATCTCGCAATGGGGGCACGATTTCCGGCCGGAATATACGCAGATGGGCATCCTTCACCAACTGTTTCCCCGGGTTCCCATCATCGCACTTACTGCCACGGCCGACAAAATAACCCGTGAGGATATTATCAAGCAGCTACACCTGAACCAGCCCGGAATTTTCATTTCATCCTTCGACCGTCCCAACCTGAGCCTCACCGTGAAAAGAGGTTACCGGCAGAAGGAAAAGAGCAAGGCCATCCTCGACTTCATCGACCGCCATCCGGGAGAGAGCGGCATCATTTACTGTATGAGCCGCAGCAAGACCGAAACAGTGGCGCAGATGCTTCAGAGACAAGGGATAAGGTCGGCAGTCTATCATGCAGGGCTCTCGCCGGCGCGAAGAGACGAAGCACAAGACGACTTCATCAACGACCGCGTGCAAGTGGTATGCGCCACCATCGCCTTCGGAATGGGAATTGACAAAAGCAATGTGCGCTGGGTGATTCATTACAATTTGCCCAAAAGCATTGAAAGTTTCTATCAGGAGATAGGCCGTGCCGGACGAGACGGGATGCCCAGTGACACCCTTTTGTTCTATTCACTGGCCGACCTCATTCTGCTCACCAAATTCGCAACGGACAGCGGACAGCAAAGCATCAACCTGGAGAAGCTGCAACGCATGCAGCAATATGCGGAGGCAGATATATGCCGCCGCCGCATCCTGCTAAGCTATTTCGGCGAAAACACTGCCTGCGACTGTGGAAACTGTGATGTATGCAAAAATCCTCCCGAACGTTTCGACGGTACAATAATCGTACAAAAGGCACTTAGTGCAATAGCGCGTTCCGAGCAGCAGATCGGGACCGGCATCTTAGTGGACATCCTCCGAGGAAACATGAGTGCCGAAGTTACGGAAAGAGGATATCATCGACTTAAGACCTTTGGAGCCGGGCGTGATGTACCCGCCGGAGATTGGCATGACTACCTGCTGCAAATGTTGCAACTCGGCTATTTCGAAATGGCCTACAATGAAAACAACCATCTGAAAATTACTCAAAGCGGAACAGATGTCTTGTTTGGCAGAGCACGCGCCCGGCTTGTCATCATCCGCCGCGACGAAGCCGTACAAGCAGCCAAAGGGCGCAAGCGCAAGGCTGCAGTGCCGGCCCGAGAATTGCCCTTGGGACTACCCAATGCAGAAAGCGGGGAACTGTTCGAGGCCTTGCGCGCTCTGCGCAAACGCCTTGCCGACCAGGAAGCACTCCCTGCCTATATCGTACTGTCCGACAAAGTGCTCCACCTACTCAGCACCTCCCGCCCCACCACCATAGAAGAATTTGGCAATATCAGCGGTATCGGTGAATATAAGAAGAAGAAATACGGAAAAGAGTTTGTGGAGCTGATACGGGAATATAGTTGAATATTATTTACACTGCAACAGCAGTTCCCTGAGTTCACCTTGCGGCACGCCAAGCGAAATGGCTTTTTCGAAGTCACGTTTAGCCAACTCCTTTTTCTTTTGGGAAAGATAAATTTGTCCCCGTATCAAGTAGGCTTCCGTCTGTGAAGAATCCAGCTTAATAGCTTCTTCCAAGTCCATCATGGCCAGGTCTACATGTTTCATATCCTGCTCCACACCCGCACGTGCCACGTAAAGTACGGCATATTGCCGGGTAGTCAGCCGGGTAGCTTCTCCTCCTTTTTCTGCAATCATGGCATTCAATATCGAAAGCGCCGCTTCGTATTTGCCTTCCTTCTGCTCCAGTGTAGCCAACCCCAGACGGCCATTGTAGCTCCGGGGGGCAAGTTTCAGCAGACGTTCATAATCAGACTTTGCAAAATTATAGTTGCGCTGCCGCATATGGATATAGGCACGCATCAGCAAGGCTTCCTGATTGTCGCTCTCCAGGTCCAGCACCAAAGAGTAGTCTATCCGCGCCAAATCATCCTTCCCCAACTCAAGATAAAGAGCGGCACGGTTCATCAGGGCAGGTATGGCACGCGGAGCAATGTTCAATGCCAGCGTATACGAGTCGAGGGCCTGCTCATACCGGTGCTGCCGATACTGTATCGTGCCCAGGTTGGAGAACAGCAAAGCGTTATGAGGGTTGGCGGGCTCCATCTTCAGGGCTTGTTCAATGTATTTTTCGGCCAACGACAAGCTATCCTGCTCCGTGGCTGCAACCGCACGTTCACTCAGTTCCTGATAGGTTTGTGAAAAGGCAGGAAACATCGTGGCTCCACACAAAAGGAAAGAAAAAATAAGTTTCTTCATGTAATATTCAGTATTTATTCCAAAGGATAGGTATCGAAAGCAAACAGTTCTGTTGACAAATAGCGTTCCCCCGTATCGGGCAGTAGGGCAACAATCATTTTATCCGCAAATTCAGGGCGTTCGGCCAGCAGCCGTGCCGCATATACCGCCGCACCGGATGAGATGCCGGCCAGCAAGCCTTCCGTAGAAGCCAGCTCTCGTCCTCCACGAATAGCCTCGTCATCGGGCACCGGAATAACCTCGTCTACTACAGAAGCATCATAAATGGAAGGAATAAAATTGGCCCCGATTCCCTGGATGCGGTGCGGTGCGTCTTCCCCTCCTTCCAGAACCGGAGAGGAGGCCGGTTCTACAGCCACAACATAGATATTCGGATTATGTTTCTTCAAGGCACGCGCCACTCCACAGACCGTGCCGCCCGTGCCCACACCGGCAACAAAAACAGCAACCCTGCCATCCGTGTCCGTCCAGATTTCTTCCCCCGTAGTATGTTCATGAGCCTTGACATTGGAGGGATTCTCAAACTGCTGCAGAATAACCGCACCGGGTATCGCGTCGCGCAGCTCTTTCGCTTTGGCAATGGAGCCTGCCATACCTGCCAGCCCGTCGGTCAGTACAATCTCCGCACCCAGGGCTTTCAGCAGATTACGGCGTTCCACACTCATGGTCTCCGGCATGGTCAATATCAAATGATATCCTTTGATGGTTGCCACCATCGCCAGTCCCACGCCGGTATTGCCGCTGGTAGGTTCAATAATCGTGGCTCCGGGTTTCAGGGCTCCGCGTGCCTCGGCATCCTCAATCATGGCAAATGCCACACGGTCCTTCACGCTTCCCGCCGGATTAAAAGATTCCAGTTTTGCCACTATGTTTCTTTTCAATCCGCATTTACGGCTGTATTCAGCCAATTCCATCAAAGGAGTATGCCCAATCAACTCCGTCAGGTTCTTTGCAATTTTCGCCATAATCTCATTGTCTAATACATTCTTCCCGTACACACTTATTGTAACATGGATATGCTGACAAAGATATGCAAATTCCAAGAAATAAACCGCGCGGGAAAGGAAAGATTATGCCGGCATCCATCAAAGCTTAACACGAATAAAGAGGATGAAAGGATATGAAACGATTGGAGAAGGAAGAATGGGAAGGAAGAATCATGTCTGACAATCAGCGACTTCCCACTGCAAAGATGATGCACGCTTTTTGCAGTAGTACTGCAAACAAGTTGCAGCGTTACTGCAAATAGGCTTGCAGTGATACTGCAATTGCTTTGCAGCGCGACTGCAACTGCTTTGCAGTGACACTGCAAAAGGTTTGCAGAACTACTGCAGCGGGAAGTTACCGATCAGAACAGTAATGGGATAGCGGCATCAAGACTTCTTAAGATAGTCTACAATCCACGCGCCCACTTCCTTGGTACCGTATTTGTCGCCACCTTCTACTTGAATCTCCGGTGTACGTACATTCGCATCGAGTGAAGCATCCACTGCCTTACGGATCAATGCCCCTTCCTCTTTCAGGTCGAAGTATTCGAAAAGCATGGCTACGGACAAAATCTGCGCCAGCGGATTGGCTATATTCAAGCCTTTCGCCTGAGGCCAGGAGCCGTGGATGGGTTCGAATACCGGCGTGCTCTCTCCCGTAGAAGCGGAGGGCAGCAATCCCATAGAGCCACTGATGCAGGAACCCTCGTCCGTCAAAATATCACCAAACGTATTTTCCGTAACCATTACGTCAAAGAACTTCGGCTCCTGAATCATCTTCATGGCGGCGTTGTCCACAAACATATAGTCGGTGGTCACTTCGGGGTATTGCGGCGCCATCTCCCGGGCAATCTGTCTCCAAAGACGGGAAGAGGCAAGCACGTTGGCTTTATCCACCACCGTAAGGTGTTTGTTCCGCTTCATGGCATATTCAAATCCGACTTTCAGGATACGTTCAATCTCCGGACGGGTGTACATGTTCGTATCATACGCCTTGTCGTTGTCCTGGTATTTCTCACCGAAGTACATGCCACCGGTCAGTTCGCGGATGCAAAGGAAATCGGCACCATCCACCAGCTCCGCACGAAGGGGAGACTTATGGAGCAGACATTTGAAGGTCTGCACGGGGCGGATGTTGGCAAACAGTCCCAGTTTCTTGCGCATAGCCAGCAAGCCCTGCTCGGGACGCACTTTGGCAGTAGGGTCATTGTCGAATTTCGGGTCACCTACGGCAGAGAACAGTACGGCATCCGCATTCTTACAAGCCTCATAAGTGGCTTCGGGAAACGGGTCACCCGTCTTGTCTATCGCTTCTGCACCGCAGATGGCATGTTCATAGTTTACTTTGTGTCCGAACTTCTCACACACGGCGGTCATCACGTCCACGCCTACGACGGAGATTTCGGGGCCGATACCGTCACCGGCCAATACTGCAATTTTAAAATCCATTGTTTTATTTATTATTTAAAAGTTCACCTATCTTCTTTTTGTTTACAAGATTCTTGCGGCGATACCGGTCACCCCACACAAAACCTGCCGTCAATATGAGGGTATTGATGGCTGACATAAGATACTCGTCCGCATCCAACTCGCCGCTCCACCAACGCAGAAAGAGGTTGAAAGCAAAAAGCAAGCCTGCATACAACGCATAGCATACATAAGGATGCCTCTCAAAAAACGATTTCTTTTTCTCCATGAGATTCATTTCTTATGATTCGTATTCGTCTTCTATGATATTCAGCATCTTCACCGTCGCCTTGATGGCCGCTTCCGTCTGGTCTGCGTCCAATCCGCGTGTACGGAATATCGTATCTTCAAAACTCCAGGTAATAACCGTCTGCACAAAGGCATCGGTACGCCCGCCGGGAGGAATGGTCACGGCATAGTTCGTCAGCATCGGGAACTTACGGCCCAGTGTCACTTTATATATCTTGCGCAAGGCGCGCACAAAAGCATCATACTGGCCATCTCCACTGGAGCTTTCCTCATATTCCTTTCCGTTGATTTCTATCTTCAACGTAGCCATCGGCTTCAGTCCATACGCCAGATTCACAATGTAGCTCTTAAGGCTGACGCGTTCTTCCATTACCCCATGCTTCAAGACATCCGAAACGATATACGGCAAATCTTCCTGCGTCACCAGCTCTTTCTTGTCACCCAGTTCGATGATGCGTGCCGTTACCTTGCGCATGGATTCTTCATCCAGTTGCAGCCCCAAGTCCTCCAGGTTCTTCCGGATATTGGCTTTACCGCTGTTCTTGCCCAGGGCATACTCTCGCTTGCGGCCAAAGCGTTCGGGCAGGAGGTCGTTGCAGTAGAGATTGCTCTTGTTATCACCGTCGGCATGGACGCCTGCCACCTGGGTAAATACATTCTCACCCACAATCGGCTTGTTGGCAGGAATTACAATGCCCGAGTAGGATTCCAGCACGCGGCTCACGTCGTTCAGGCGGCTTTCGTCAATGTTGGTAATGGCATTGAAGTGGTCTTTCAGGATAGCCTGCACACTGGCAAGCGGAGCATTGCCGGCACGTTCGCCCAGACCGTTGATTGTGGTATGCAGGCCTTTGCAGCCACTCAATACAGCAGCCAACACATTGCTCACAGCAAGGTCGTAATCATTATGGGCATGGAAGTCGAAATGGGCATGCGGATAGCGTTTCACCATCTTGCGCATGAACTCGATAACTTGCAGCGGATTCAGCACTCCCAAAGTATCGGGTAGCATATAGCGCCGTATATTCGTCCGGCTTAATGCATCCATCAGCAGAAACACATATTCCGGAGAATTTTTCATGCCGTTGCTCCAGTCTTCCAGATAGACATTCACTACCATATCCTGCTCGTTGGCGTAATCCACTACGGACAGAATATCCTCGATATGCTCTTCGGGAGTCTTCTGCAACTGGTAGTTGCAATGCTTCAGCGAGCCTTTGCACAGCAGATTGATGACACGGCAACCGGTCGCATGTATCCAGTCCACCGACGTGTGACCATCTACAAAGCCAAGCACCTCTACTCTCGGCAACAGATTGCAGCGTGCTGCCCAGTCACAAATCATTTTTACGGCATCAAACTCTCCTTTGGATACCCGCGCAGAAGCCACCTCCACCCGGTCTACCTTCAGCTCCTCCAGTAACAAACGGGCAATCATCAATTTCTCATGAGGCACAAAGGAAACCCCGCTGGTCTGTTCACCGTCGCGGAGCGTAGTGTCCATGATTTCTATTCGGGGATGTTTCATATTGTTGTTTTTATTGTTTAAGATAATGGCACACAGACGACACAAATCAGACGGATGACCGCAGATTTATTTTTCTATCATTAGTGAATAGTTTTCTGCGTATTTGAGGATGCTCGCCAAAGTTAAAAAGAAGTCCTGCCTCTATATCCGTGGATTTAAGATAATTAATCAGTTGTAGTTCATGTTCACGACAAAGACTTGCACACGCTTTCTGTTCGAGAACAATGTGTTTATTCACTACTATATCAGCATAATAATTCCCTGCCAAACAGCCTTTAAAGAAAACTTCAATCTTCTGCTGAACTTCACACAGAAAACCTCTCCGTTGCAATTCCTGAAAAAATACATTCTGATACACTCTCTCCAAGAATCCATAACCCAAAGCATTATAAACATCATAAGATGACTCGATTATCCCATCCGTTTCTTCTTTATATAAATAATCTGTGGCCATCTGTCTAATCTGTGTCATCGGTGTGCCATACCATTCGCCTCATACTCCTCAATCTTCTCCTTGCTCTGCACCAAGAAATCAATGTCATCCAAGCCATTCATCAGGCAATGCTTCTTATAGGCATTGATTTCGAAATGTTCGCTCTTGCCCGTAGCCTTGTTGGTAATGGTCTGTTCGGGCAGGTTCACTTCCACTTCCATCTTCGGATTGGCAGAGATGGAGTCGAACAACTCTTTCAAGAACAGCTCGCTCACCACCACCGGAAGCACAAAGTTGTTCAGTTCATTGTTCTTGTGTATATCGGCAAAGAAACTCGATACCACCACGCGAAACCCGTAACCGGCAATAGCCCATGCAGCATGCTCACGGCTGGAACCGGAACCGAAGTTCTTTCCTGCCACCAGAATCTGCCCGCCGTAGGTGGGGTCGTTCAAAACAAAGTCCTTGTTCAGAGAGCCGTCCGGATGATAACGCCAATCGCGGAACAAATTATCTCCGAAGAACTTTTCCTCACGGGTAGTAGCTTTCAGAAAACGTGCAGGGATTATCTGGTCCGTATCCACATTCTCTAATGGAAGAGGAACACAGGTACTGGTTAATCTATCAAATTTTGCTTTCATCTTCTTATTTACGATTTTACGATTTACAATTCACGATTGAAAATACTCTTGATTTACCTTTGTTGAACGATGGTTGATTTACGAAGCAATTTTAATCGCAAACCGTCCAATCGAACATCAAATCAGCGTTCTGGGATCTGTAATCACACCCGTCACTGCGGCTGCGGCAGCTACAAGCGGACTGGCAAGCAATGTTCGGGCACCCGGTCCCTGGCGTCCTTCAAAATTACGGTTACTGGTAGACACTGCATACTTTCCGGCAGGCACTTTATCATCGTTCATTGCCAGGCAAGCGGAGCAACCCGGTTGGCGAATGGCAAAACCGGCCTCTTCCAAAATCTTGTCCAATCCCTCTTCACGAATCTGGGCATCTACCATCCAAGAACCCGGAACCAGCCATGCCACTACATCCTCTGACTTCCGACGGCCTTTCACAATGGAAGCAAATGCGCGAAAATCCTCGATACGCCCATTGGTGCAAGCACCCAAAAACACATAATCGATCTTCCTACCCAGCAAAGACTCTCCCGGTTGGAAACCCATATAGCCCATGGACTTCATGAAAGAGGTGCGGGCAGCTTCTCCCATTCCTTCGGTAGTAGGAATATGTCGCGTGATGCCCATACCCATACCCGGATTGGTGCCGTATGTAATCATCGGTTCAATATCTTCGGCAGCAAAACAGACTTCCTTGTCGAACACCGCACCTTCATCGCTCTTCAATGTTTTCCAATATGCCAATGCCTTGTCCCATGCCTCACCCTTCGGGGCATATTCGCGTCCTTTGATGTACTCGAAAGTAATCTCATCCGGAGCAACCATACCGCCGCGGGCACCCATTTCTATACTCAGATTGCATAAGGTCAGGCGGCCTTCCATAGTCAGACTGCGCACAGTTTCTCCGGCATATTCCACGAAATATCCCGTAGCACCGCTGGTCGTCATCTTCGACATCATGTACAATGCCACATCTTTTGCCGTCACTCCTTTGCCCAGCTTACCGTCAACAGTGATACGCATCGTCTTAGGACGGGTCTGAAGAATACATTGCGAGGCCATTACCATTTCCACCTCACTCGTACCGATACCGAAAGCCACCGCTCCCATCGCACCGTGGGTTGAGGTGTGCGAGTCACCGCAAACAATGGTCATGCCGGGTAGGGTCAGACCGCGTTCCGGACCTACTACATGGATAATTCCGTTCTTCTTGTCCATCATGCCGAAATGTGCCAATCCAAACTCTTCCGCATTCTTGGCCAGTGTATCTACCTGAGTCTTTGAAACCGGGTCTTCAATCGGCTTGTCTTGGTCATGCGTTGGCGTGTTATGGTCGGGCATGCAGAAAATCTTTTCCGGACGGAAACACTTGATTCCACGTTCGCGCAATCCCGAAAAGGCTTGCGGACTGGTTACTTCATGACAATAAAGCCGGTCAATATAAAGCTGTGTGGGACCGTCTTCCACTTTCTGTACCACATGGGCATCCCAGATTTTATCAAATAATGTATTCATATTCTTTAGTTGTTAGTCACAAGCTACAAGAACCTTCTCGGCATCTTACATACGCAACTTGTAAACCATTAATTTTACTTCTTAAACTCCATTACTCGCTATTTGCAGCTCGTAACCCGTCACTCCTTAAACTTATTGATACAGTCGATGTAAGCTTCCACCGATGCCGCGATAATATCGGTATTGGCACCAAACCCATAATAAATATGGTTATCGTATTCCACCTGCATGTGTACCTTACCCATATCGTCGCTACCCTTGCTGATAGCCTGGATGGTGAATTCCTTCAAGGTCATATGGCGGTTGATAATCTTCTTCAAAGCCTTGATAGCGGCATCTACCGGACCGTTTCCACTGGCGGCGGCTTCAAACTTCTCACCGGAGATGTTCAATCCCAGACTGGCAACCGAACGAACCCCTACGCCACTGGTCACCTGAAGATATTCCAGTTTGATACGATGGTTCTGCGTACGATTTGCCCCTGCCAATACCAGAATATCGTCATCATTGATATCTTTTTTCTTATCGGCAAGTTTCAAGAACTCTTCATACACTTTATCCAACCTTTCCTGATCCAGCTGTACTCCCAATACCGACAAACGGTTCTTTAAGGCTGCGCGTCCGCTACGGGCTGTCAATACGATGGAATTATCATCAATACCCACATCGTGCGGATCAATGATTTCGTAAGTCTGTACATTCTTCAACACACCATCCTGGTGGATGCCCGACGAATGGGCAAAAGCATTACGACCTACAATAGCTTTGTTGGGCTGTACCGGCATGTTCATCAAGCTGGACACCATACGGCTGGTTGGATAAATCTTCTGTGTATTAATGTTGGTCTCGATTTCTATGTCCTTGTGGCATTTGATAATCATCGCCACTTCCTCAAGAGAAGTATTCCCGGCACGTTCACCAATACCGTTGATAGTCACCTCCACCTGGCGGGCACCATTCAGCACACCAGCCATTGTATTGGCAGTAGCCATGCCCAAGTCATTGTGGCAATGAGTAGAAATAATGGCATTATGAATACCGTTGACATGTTCCATCAGATATTTTATTTTCGCGCCATACTCACCAGGCAGGCAATATCCCGTTGTATCGGGAATATTTACCACAGTGGCACCCGCCTTGATAACAGCTTCTACCACACGGGCCAGATATTCATTGTCCGTCCGGCCTGCATCTTCTGCATAGAACTCCACATCATCCACATATTTACGTGCATACTTTACGGCAGCCACTGCACGCTCTATAATTTCTTCACGATTGGAATTGAATTTATATTTAATGTGCGGGTCAGATGTACCAATCCCAGTATGGATACGTTTACGCTTGGCAAACTGCAAAGCCTCTGCCGCTACATCAATATCTTTCTGTACGGCACGTGTCAAGGCGCAGATAGTGGGCCATGTCACAGCTTTTGATATCTCAATGACCGAATTGAAATCTCCCGGACTTGAAATCGGAAATCCGGCTTCAATCACATCTACCCCCAAAGCTTCCAGTTGTCTGGCTACCTGAATCTTTTCCACTGTATTCAATTGGCATCCCGGAACCTGCTCGCCATCGCGGAGCGTTGTGTCAAAAATAAATAATTTGTCACTCATTGCTTTATTGTATTTAATTTATGTCCCATAAAAAAAGCCTTTCGCACTTGGAAGTGAGAAAGGCTTCATATGTCATTGCATCTTACATATATATTCACGCACAGCACTCACTTCCACTAAACTTCGCCAGTAGAATAATAATACCACACAGTAGAATATATGTAAAGTTCTGAATCATCATCTTTTTTGTTTTAACGTTGCAAAGTTAGGTATTATTTCGTACTATACAAACAAATTTATTACTTATTTTCGATGAAAAATGTCATTTTATAAGCTTATATTCATTTATCACTGAAATATATTACAAAAAAGGCGTACCTCAAGGTACACCTTTTACTTATTCATCAGTTCAATACAAGTTCTGAATTACTTCTTCTCACAAGGTTTGTCACACTTGGCACCATCACATGCAGTCTTAGGACATACTGCTGAATCAGCTCCCTGGCAACATGCCTTTTTTGCAGAGTCACATACTTGTTCTGTTTTTGCTGCACAGCAAGAATCTACCTCAGTTGCATTAGAATCTGCTGCCTTCTTATTACCACAAGATGTCACCACGAAAGAAAACGCTACCGCAACGGCAGCCAATAATAAAACTTTAATCTTCATACTTTCAATTTGCTTTAAACGTTGATATAAAATTAGTTCGACGCAAATATAGCAAAAGTTTATGAGATTGCCAAAAGCAAAAGCCCCCTCGTCATTTCTGACTCGGGGGCTTCCTCTAAAACGGCGACTACCTACTCTCCCACTGTTACGCAGTACCATCGGCGTGACCGGGCTTAACTTCTCTGTTCGGAATGGGAAG
>NZ_JABXJH010000046.1:0-42632 GCF_013373675.1 Bacteroides sp. L10-4 | reverse complement strand
CTGATAGAGGTCGTACACCTCCTGGTAGTTTACTTTTTCTTTTGCCATAATCTTTGTTAGTAATTGGTTATGGCGCAAAGATATGCTGGGTTGCGATGCGTGTCAAGGCGGAAAATAGAATGGTTACCTTAAAGACTATTTTATAAAACCTTTAACGCGAATAATTTCAATGTCATTAGTCGCATTTGATTTAATGAAGATTGCTTTATTAAAGACTCCCTTTTTGTTTCTTATATTAACTAAGACTTCTATACTTCCGACTTCTCCTCTGGACAAAGGAGGGCTTTTATTCACAGCTGTGAGGCAATTGCATGAAACATCTGTCTTAATCTCGATTGCCCAATATTTGCGTAAGGGAAATAGATTAAAATTTCAGATGTTTGTTTCTCCATTATGGTACCAAAATCAATAACTTTATCTTTAAATAGAAGAAGACTTTCATTATTCTTACCCAATGAATCTAATTGGAAATTTTTTAAACAGGCTCTCAGTATTCAGAACCAATGTATTGGAAACTTTATTTGTACAGCTAACCAGGAAGATTCCAAGGCATAAAATTAGTTGTGTTCTCATTATTATAATGGTTATTTATAACGACTTTAATTGTGTCAATAAAGGTGGTATTTAATTCCACTATGCATATTTATTTTTAATTGCTTTATATAAATATTCAAATTACTATCAGTGTATTCACTACCAGAATATTGCTTTACTGTCAGTTGAATGTCGGTTGGTTCGCTGGAGGTTAATTGGCTTTTAACTATGTTGAGAATACTTTTTCTTAATCTATTTTTATAAGGAAAGTTAATTCTGCCATGCTTTTGCTTTAATCCTCTATTCTCACCACCTGCTTGATGTTCTGTATCTGCTTCAGATTATTACAGATAGTACGCACGTCCTCCACATCGTGTACGTAGAGCTGTATCTTTCCTTCGAAGATGCCGTCGTTGGTTTCGATGGTCAGTTTGCGGATGTTCACGTTGAGCTGGCGGGAAATGACCTGGGTCACTTCGTTCAGCAGTCCCATGCTGTCTATACCTTTTATATATATAGTGACGAGGAACGACAAATCCTTGTGCGTGTCCCACTCGGTGGCGATGATGCGGTTTCCGTAGCTACTTTTGAGGCGGGCGGCAACGGGGCACTGACGCTTGTGGATGATGACGCGGTTTTCTTCATCGATATATCCCAGGACATCATCGCCCGGAATAGGGTGGCAGCAGTCTGCCATGATATAATTCTTGGAGATGGCCTCTTCGGTCAGTTTTAGAATCTGTTTGGTATTAATCTTTTCTTGAGGGGCTTTTTCTTCCGGCTGCTCCTTGTTCTCTTTATTGTCTTTGTTTCCAAACGAAAAGGTGAGATATTTCTTCCAGTTGCTGCTCTGTCTTTCTTTGAATGCATTCTTATCTGCATCACCCAATACAATCTTCTTGCTACCGACGGCTACGAGCAATTCATCCCGGGTATGGAATTTATGCAGTTTGGTCAGTTTGTCCAATGCGGCGTCATCAATGCGGATATCTTCATTTTTGAAGAAGTCGGCGATTATGGTTTCACCCTCTTTTTGGTAAGCCTTTGCTTCTTTACGCAGGATAGAAGCTATTTTGGCACGGGCACGAGCGGTGGTGGCATATACTTCCCACTCCGGCTGCACGCGCTGTGACTTGGAGGTCAGTACCTCTACCTGGTCACCGCTTTGCAGCTTGTGGCTTAGGGGGACTAGTTTGTGGTTTACTTTGGCGCCGATGCAGTGGCTGCCTATGTCGGTGTGCAGGGAGAAGGCAAAGTCCAGTGCTGTGGAGTTCTGCGGCATGGTCTTGAGGTCGCCTTTCGGGGTGAAGACGAAAATCTCCGATGCAAACAGGTTCAGTTTGATGGTATCGAGAAAATCGATGGCGTCCGGTTGCGGGTCGTCCAGAATTTCCTTGATGGTACGCAACCATTTCTCCAGTTCGCCTTCATCTTCGCTGCCTCCGCCTTCTTTGTATTTCCAGTGGGCGGCAAAGCCTTGTTCGGCAACGTCATTCATACGCTCACTGCGGATTTGCACCTCAATCCACTGCCCGTGGTTGCCCATCAGGGTGACGTGCAGGGCTTGGTAGCCGTTGGCTTTGGGATGGCTGACCCAGTCGCGCAGGCGGTCGGGGTGGGGCTTGTATATCTTGGAGATGGAGACATAGATGTCGAAGCAGTCGTTCAGCTCCTCTTCCATATTGCGCGGTTCGAAGATGATGCGTACGGCAAGCAGGTCATAGATTTCCTCGAAAGGTACATGCTTGGTCTGCATCTTGTTCCAGATGGAATAGATGGATTTTACCCGGGCGAGGATACGGTATTTCAGGCCCATCTTATCCAATTGGGCACGTATAGGGGTAGTGAAGTCTTTGAATACCTTGTCACGCTCAACGGCGGTGGCTTCCAGCTTCTTTTCTATTTCGCGGTATTCTTCGGGGTGTTCGTATTTGAAACTCAGGTTCTCAAGCTCGGTCTTTATCTTGTATAAGCCCAGCCGGTTGGCAAGCGGAGCATAGATGTAGAGTGTTTCGCCTGCAATCTTGAACTGCTTGTTGGGCAGCATGGAGCCAAGCGTGCGCATGTTGTGCAGACGGTCGGCTATCTTGATAAGGATGACACGGATGTCGTCGGACATGGTGAGGAGCAGCTTCTTGAAGTTCTCCGCCTGCGCCGAGGCACGGTCGCCGAAGATGCCGCCGGAAATCTTTGTCAGCCCGTCTACAATCTGGGCGATTTTGGGGCCGAAGATGTTTTCGATATCCTCTACGGTGTAGTCGGTGTCCTCCACCACATCGTGCAGCAATGCCGAGCATATGGAAGTAGACCCCAGTCCTATCTCGTTGCAGACAATCTTTGCCACGGCAATGGGGTGCATGATGTAGGGCTCGCCGGAACGACGCTTGATGCCCTTATGCGCCTGGTTGGCAAAATTGAATGCTTTGGTTATTATTTCGACGCGCTTGCGGTGCTTGGTGCCCAGATAGTCGTTCAACAGTTCTTGGAATGCCTGTTCGATCATTTCATCTTCGGCTTTTTCCTTTTCCTTCTGACTTATGTTTTCTTCCATATACTGCTTTCTCCTTTCTTCACTTCACTTTTTGCAAAAATAAGCAATTTTCAACACGGGACAAGCGTTTATGTCTTTATTTATAAATCTTCAAGCGCTTTCCTGCGGAGATTCTGGTACTGCGCAATCCATTCCAGCTTTTTAGCTGATTGACAGTGACGCCGTATTTCCGTGCGATGCTGCCAAGGTTCTCGCCACTGCGTATCTTGTGGTAGGTGACATTCCCCGTAGCGGTACTGCCTTTGCTGTTGCGTGCCGTCGAGCGTGTATCGGAAACGGCTACTACTCTGCGGTTCTTGAACAACTCGTTGCTGCGGTGGGCATAGATGGTATCTTGTTTGTCGATAAAGGCACTGATGTGGTTGATGGGGAGGCGTAGTGTCTGCGGCTTGCTCTCTCCGGGGATGATGCTTTTCTTGAACTGGGGGTTCAGGCTCTTTATTTGGTCCAGGCTGATGCCGCATATATCGGCAATCTGCTCGAAATGAAGGTTGCGGCTTATCTGCACCGTATCTGTTGCCTCCGGAATGTCGGTTTCCATGGGGCAGATGTTGTGTTTGCAGTAATAGGTCATTACGTAGTTGGCGGCAATGAAGGCCGGTACGTAACCGCGTGTTTCTTTGGGCAGGTAGTTGTAGATTTCCCAATAATCCGTTTTCCCTCCCGAGCGGCGGATGGCTTTGTTGATGGTGCCCGGACCGCAGTTGTAGGCGGCAATCACCAAGTTCCAATCTTTGTAGATGTCGTACATGTCCTTCAGATAGTGTGCTGCGGCCCAGGTCGCTTTTATCGGGTCGCGGCGTTCGTCTACGAGGCTGTTGCTTTCCAGTCCGTATATCTTTCCGGTGGCGAGCATGAATTGCCATAGTCCGCAGGCTCCCGCACGGGAGACGGCAGAAGGGTTGAGGGCAGACTCTATGACGGGCAGGTATTTCAGTTCGAGCGGCAGGCCGTAGGCATCCAGTGCTTCTTCGAAGATGGGCATATAGAAATTGCAGGCGCTCAGCATGAAGGCAACTTGGTTGCGCAGGCGTCCGGCATACATGTCGATGAACTTGCGTACAATTTCGTTGTAGGGCATTTCCATGACGGTCGGCATGCGCGACAACCGGTCTATGTATACGGAGTCGCTGAACATCGGGTTCACGGTAGAGGTGCTGCAGTCTTTTCCCAAGTCTATGTAGTTCTTGGCTTTCCAGTCATTGAGCAGGCTGTCCAGCGGATAGGTCATGCTTTTGGGCAGTTCGATGGATTCTTGGCGTTCTGTACCGTTTTCGCGGATAAGCACTTCCACGCTTTCCTGCGCATGCGTGGCCGGAGCGGCGAAGAGGGTGCAAAGCAGAATCGAGGCTCCGAGGATAATTCTTCTGGTATGGATGGACTTATGTATCATATAGGTATTATGCTTTAATTTTCGTTTTTAGAATCGGAAACTGCATTGTACGCCGACGTTTCTTTTAGAGGAGCCGGTCATCTGGCTGTTGATTATGGCAGGCTCCACTTTCATGCTGAGGTCGGGGGTGATGTCGAAGTTGGACAATTCTGCGTCTACGTATGCGTCGACAACAGACAGCAGGTATACGCCGATAAAGGCGAAGATGCTCAAGTCGCGGTATCGCCGGAAAGTGTCCTTGCGCTTCCGCAGTATTTCCGTCAGCTGGCTGTTGCTGTAATTATGGTTGGGCGGAAGCAGGTCGGTGATGCTGCTGGAAGTCCAGTTTTCGTTTACGGCATCCTTGTAGGCTGCCGAATAGTCCTTGTACATCTTGCCGTTCCACGTGAGGGCGTAGGCACAACCGGCAAATCCACCATAGAAGATGGGCAGTTTCCAATATTTGCGGTTGTAGATTTGTCCGCCTCCGGGAATGACGAGAGCAAGCCAGGTGGCTTTCGTAGGATTGGGCACCCATCTTTTGGGGTCGATGGCCTTTTGCAGGCTGTCTGTAGGCACGGGCTGTTCCTTCAGGTCGGGGCTGGCGGTCATTTCCAGCATCTTCCGTTTGTTTTCGGCTGCAAGACTGTCGGCCACGGCAAGGCTGTCTTTTCCCATGGTGGGCCGTCGTCGTATTCGGTCTGTCGTCCGGTTCAGACTGTCGGCTTGCGGGCGCACGGTGTCGAGAGTATCGGTCTGATGCCGCTGTGCACGCTTTGAAGCGGCGCGCGGACGGTCCTGACCATACATAGCAATCCCTGCCATCTGTAAAAAACAGAGCAGCAGGGCAATGGCTAACTGATGTATTCTTCCTTTTTTCCTCATTTATTTCTTCAGCGTATCAAGAATGCCGATGATACGTTCTAATTCTTCTTCGTTATTGAACGGGATACTGATTTTGCCTTTTCCTTTCTCCGAGCAAGTGAGCTGCACTTTGGTACTGAAAAAGCTCGAGAGCTGTTGTTTCAGCATATTGAATTCTTCGGGCAGTTTGGCGCGTTTGGGGGCAATCTTGCGACCGCCGCTCTTCACGGTTTCGCCTTCGCTCAGCGACTTTACTATTTCTTCCACTTTGCGCACGGAATAGCCATGCTCCAGGATTTCCTCGAAGATCTTCACCTGCAGTTTGGGGTCGCCCAGCGTCACCAACGCGCGGGCATGTCCCATGTCTATCTGCTTGTTCTGCAGTCCCATCTGGACGGGAGCGGGCAGTTTGAGCAGGCGCAGGTAGTTGGCAATGGTGGTACGCTTCTTGCCTACGCGTTCGCTGAGGCGCTCTTGCGTCAGTCCATATTGCTCCAGCAGATGCTGGTAAGCGAGGGCTATTTCTACGGAGTTCAAGTCTTCGCGCTGTATGTTTTCGATGAGCGCCATTTCCATGACGTTCTCGTCATCTGCAGTGCGGATATAGGCGGGGATGCTGGTCAGTCCGGCAAGCTGCGAAGCGCGGAAACGACGCTCGCCGGCGATAATCTGGTATTCGTCGTCGCTAAGCTTGCGCAGGGTGATGGGCTGTATGATGCCGATTTCGGAGATGGAATCAGCTAACTCCTGCAACGCAACCGGGTCGAATTCATGACGGGGCTGGTTGGGATTGACCGTAATCTTCGACAACTCTATTTCATTGATGGAGGAGGAACCTTCGGTCTGCACTTCATCTATGGAGAACAGGGCGTCCAGCCCGCGTCCTAATGCATTTCTTTGTGCCATCTGTTTATTTACTATATTGACGATTTACAATTTACTATTTAGCCATGCGGGGTGATTTTGTTGTGTATTGTAAATATGGTATTTATCACTAACCCCTAATCATTAATCACTAACCGCTTATCCTTAACCACTAATCCCTTCTTGCGTTTCTGCTTATCAGCTCCTTGGCAAGTGCCATGTGGTTCTTGGCTCCGGTTGAGTCTGCGTCATAGAGAATGGTGGGCAGGCCGTAGCTGGGAGCTTCGCTCAGTTTTACATTACGCTGGATGACGGTGTTGAATACCAATTCCTGGAAGTGGCGTTTCACTTCATCGTAAATCTGGTTGGCCTGGCGCAGACGCGAGTCGTACATTGTCAGCAGGAAGCCTTCGATTTCGAGGGCGGGGTTCAGCTTCGACTTGATGATTTTAATGGTGTTCAGTAGTTTGCTGATGCCTTCCAGTGCGAAATATTCCGCTTGTACGGGGATGATTACCGAATCGGCGGCAGTCAGTGCATTGACCGTAATCAGACCCAGAGACGGGGAACAGTCTATCAAGATATAGTCAAACTCATTCTTCAGCGGAGCGAGTACTTCTTTCAGTATCTTTTCGCGGTTTTTCAGATTGAGCATTTCTATTTCGGCACCTACCAGATTGATGTGGGAGGAGATGACCTTCAGAGTGTCTATCTCCGTGTCATGAAGGGCCTCGCATACGTCTGCACGGTCGATAATGCACTCGTAGATAGTACATTCCGACTGCTTGATGTCCACACCCAATCCGGAGGAGGCGTTGGCCTGCGGGTCGGCATCTACAACAAGCACTTTCTTTTCAAGCGTGGCAAGCGAGGCTGCGAGGTTGATTGTCGTCGTAGTCTTGCCTACACCACCCTTTTGGTTAGCCATAGCAATTATTTTTCCCATAATCTCAATATTTATTGGCAGCGAAATAAGTGATAATTCCGGATAGTGCCTACTAAAAAAGAGGAAGATTGCCAAAACGGTTGATAAGTCGCCTGTTTTGTTAATAACTCCACAAGGCGGTGTGTCTCTCCGTATTCGGCGGTTCGGTCGTTATTTCCCTCTAATTAGCAGGCAAATATACATATTTATCTTGAAACAGGGAGGCTTTTTTGCCTCGCTTGCAGAAGATTAAGATTTGTTTTATGCTTTCATGTCTTTTGCTTGTTTTGTAAATAGCTTATTTTCACTGTTCTTTATACTGAAAAAGAATGTGTATTAATAGGCCGATTGGCATATTAGTCTATCGAAGCCCTTTCCCGTTCCAGTGTCTCGGGCCGCAGCATTTCTTTAGGGAAATATTTGCTCAACGGGTAACGGTAGAAGTTCATGTTTTGCCGCAACCTGTTTACAAGCGTGCGGTCGGGCTTGAAGTAGATGCGCGACACCTGTACTTTGCCTGGGGTCACATCGTCGGGGTGCTCAAAGCCCTCGCTTGTGATGGACAGGTTGAAGGACCCTAGACCCTTGATGGTGACCGACTCGCCTTCGCAGAGTGCCTCTTCGATGTACTTGGGCAAGTCCACCAATACACTCTGCACGTCGCCCTCGCTCATGCCTTTGCGGCGGGCCATGCGGCGGCCCAATATCTCTGTTGTCACTCCTCCGCGCATTTGCAAGGTTCGTTGCACGGCATAGTATAGTTGTTTCATTCCTTCCTTGGTGCGGAAGAGTTTCTTTCTTACCAGATAAATCATGTCTATATCCTTTCTTGTTATGGTTGTATATCCGTTGGGTTGCGCATGCCTGCCTGGCGTATGCCCCATCTCTTTCCGGCAGGCAGCGCATTGCCGGAAATGATGCGCAAGATGGCATCTTGTGTGTCGTAAGTCGGCATGTTGTGTTGTTCAAGTTGGCATCTTGTGCGGCAAAGGTAAGTGTGTTTCGGCAGATATGCAAGTGTTTTCCGAAGAAGTAAGGCAAGGATGTCTTCCGTGAGAGTATGACTCTTTCATTTAATGGAGTTATCGGGAGTTAAAATGAAAGATTCGTAGAAGGGGATAAATATTTTATTGCTAATGTTTTGAAATGCAAATGTTTTTTGGTATATTCGAACGCGGAATCTTTAATCAAAAATAGGGTTGGCTATGAGGAATTATTTCATCTTTTTAATTTTTGTTTCGTCTATAGCGTTAAGTGCATGTGGGCATGAAGAAACTGTTGTTCAAGAAGATGCGGATAGCCTCGAAACTTCTCAAGAACTTGTTACGGATTTGAATGATGCCGCATTTGCTGCATTTATCTTCCCGGCAAACCATAGAAAGAGCAATGAATTTGATTTATTTAATCCTGAAGGTATGGATTATGCCATAGCTGTAAAACAAGAATTTGATTTCGCTCAAATGATGAGTCTGGTGCAAGATTTGGATGCTGCAAATGAAAAGGCAAAATCTCTTTTCCCTAATGTGCATTATTGTGATGATTTGGATTTCTTAAAAGAGTATGTATCTAATATTGTGGAAATTGGAGATAAATCTCAAATTAGGCTTTTTACGGATGAAATGTGCAAGAGTATTGACAATGCAGGGCTTAGCACGGAAAGAACATTAGACTTGAAAGCAATGATGGCGATAGCAGAAAATAGTTATTCTCTTTGGATAATTGAAGAAAAATGAACAGACAGGTTGTTGTAAGAATGGTGGTTGTGCTGTTCGCACTGCTGGGCTTGAGCTTGTTTCCGCTTAAAGCCCAGAAAATATATGCCACTGACACGGAAACAGGTGAAAAAACATTTGTGCTGACCTATGGCTGGGGAATCACGGGATATGCTTCGTCTCATGGCATTTCGGCTTGGGACGTAGATGGCAAAGGTGGAGGCGTGGCCAACCTGCTCAAAGCTATGTGCTACTCTTCTTCCTCTGAAGTGGGCTATGGAGGGCTTCTCTATGGCAATACGCATTCGCAACGTTTTCAGGCAGAAGGAGTGAAAGAACGGGTGAATCTCATCTATGTGGCACCGCAGGTCTCTTACTTGAAACGTGCCACCATGTTCCCGTCATGTTTCAGCACCATGGGAGGAGGAGTGGGGTATTTGCACTACCGGAGCAAGACGGCTCTTTCGGGTCATCCTGATGACATAAAGGTTTCCGCTTCCAGTGCGGGAGTCAATGGCTTCATAGGTTTTGAATATACTTTTGCACGCCATTGGGGCATTAGCTTGGAGGTGGATGCGCTTTACTCGCCTGTCAAGTTGGGGAAAGGCGGAAGGGAGCCGATTCCTTTCAAGCCGAGAGGAAAGTTCGGCCTATTCTTGCTGACCACACAGATAGGCCTGTCTTGTCATCTGTAAACGATGGACGTGCTTTCGCTGCAATTTATAACAGTGCTTCTGCGAACTTCCAGCAGAAGTAAGCACATATCACGCATTTCGCTACTGTGCCCAGCAGGAATCCAAGTAGCGAGCCCAGTCCCGATTTCAAGGCCCGGTTTGCGTTGCTGCCTCCCATCAGCTCACCGATGAAGGCTCCGAGAAAGGGGCCGAGGATGATGCCCCAAGGCATGAAGAACAGCCCTATGATGCTGCCTATGAGACAGCCGCGTGTGCCCCATCGGCTGCCTCCGCTGTATTTGCTGCCCAGCATCGGGACGAAATAATCCAGTATCTGTACAAGGACGACTGCCGCCAGCCATAAAAGCAACTGCATGGTGGAAAACTGCGCCTTGTCCGTGAGGTGTAGGAGCAACAAGCCCGTATAGGCTACGGGCGGTCCCGGAATCATAGGCAGGATGCAGCCTGCCAGTCCGGCAATCAGGCAGAGGATGCCCAAGATGATGAGAAGAATCTCCATAGGTGTATCGTTTCTGTTGGTGAAGATGACGTCAGTTGTTCTTTGCTACTCGAATTGGTTGTATATGACAATGGGGCGGGAGCGGCGTGTGCTCATCGACGGGAACCATATATCATCGGCTGTGAGGCCGCATTGCTTGATGGCTTCGGCGCAATATTCCAGTCGTCCGAAGTCGGCATCGACATTGTTTGTGCCGAATGTGAATTTGATTCCACGTGCCTTGGCGCGACGGATAATCTCGAAACTGGGAATCCGGTAGCGTGCATTGATTTCCAAAGCGATTCTATGTTGTTGCAATACATCCAATACACGTTCAATTCGTTCGTCAGTCCAGTACTTGTCGTAATCATGCGCCATTGTGTCGGGCAGGAAGGTAGGGTTGGCATAAATGTCGGCAGGCTCGTTGGTCAGAATCAGGACTGTTTGGTCGACAAGGTGGTTCATATACTGCTCAAGCGTAATGTCGTCGAAGAGTGCTTCTTCGGCTCGGTAGATACGCGAATTGCGTCCCTTGTGGTCTATGATGGTCATGGCGTCGGTAAACAGGTAATCGAAAATCCCCAGTGATTCCTGCGAGAAAGTAGCTGTCCACTTACGCCCTTCACCTTGCACCCCGCATAGGAATGGCAAGCCTTTTACTTCATTAAAATAGTCGTATACTTCTTTGTCATCGGCCAGCATACGTCCTACACCACCCTCGCCGGCATTGGGGGCAACACCATAGTTGATGCCGTAATTCATGGACATGGCGTGTGCCATTTCCTTCGTCAGCCCTCCTTTCAGGTGAACGTGGTAGTCTATGACCGGAAAATCGCGTTGCTGTAGCCTGATTATTCCGTCCGTACGTTCGTCTGTCGGAGCGAGTGTATCCGCTTCGTTGCGTGCTTCCTTGGCAAGTCGTTCGATGGCGAGATTCCGGAACGACACTTCGCCGTGTATGCCTTGCAAGGCAATGGAACCTTGGCTTAGCAGTTGCCGGGCGTGCTCTTCTGTACGGTATGGATGTTCGGGTTCGGTATAGCAGACGACTTCGGTTCCGCCAATGCAGACCATGATGTTTTGTCCGCGTACGGTTATCTCGAAGTCAAACCATTCTCCATCTTTTGCGAGTGAGCGGTAGAGGTTGCGCACAGAGGCGAGCGAGCCGCTCTTGCGCGTACCGTCGATGTCTCCGTTACGGAATATCACCTCATAACCGGACTCACCGTCCGTATGAAAGAGGAGGCGTGCTTCGGAACCGGGTTTTGTGAAGGCTTCGCCGGTGAGCCGGAAATTCTGGTATTCTTTGTCGTTGAAGAGTTTCCGGCCTTCTGTAATGACCGGGTCTGCCGTGCGAAGCGTAGATGTCCCGTCATCCCATTGGTCAAGTGGCTCGGGGGAATTGTTTCTGCCGCAACTTGTCAGGACTGCCAGAAACAGAATGATTGCAGCGGTTGCAGCCTCGATGCGTACGGCAATGGTAGGATGGCAAAAAGTGTTCATTATGGAATGGATTTTATGAATGTTTGTATTTCAATTGTTGGCGGTGCAAAGTTAGCCTTTTCTGAGAATATCTTCGGATACAAAAGAATTATTATCCTTGTAGCATGCAGTTTAAAGCCTTTTTAGCTACTTTTGTGCGACAATAAAAAGAAGATTATGAAAAATCAGAGACCTTTGATATTGATTTCCAATGATGACGGTATCATTGCGAAAGGTATTGGCGAGTTAATCAAATTTCTTCGTCCGCTGGGCGAGATTGTGGTAATGGCGCCGGATGCGCCCCGCTCTGGAA
The DNA here is from genome assembly GCF_013373675.1 of Bacteroides sp. L10-4. Classification (NCBI taxonomy): domain Bacteria; kingdom Pseudomonadati; phylum Bacteroidota; class Bacteroidia; order Bacteroidales; family Bacteroidaceae; genus Bacteroides; species Bacteroides sp. L10-4. The sequence goes on along the minus strand of NZ_JABXJH010000046.1, from coordinate 30,842 downwards.
GTGCGTGTGCGCTGACTGTAACGGAACCTATCCACTACCGGCTGGTCCGTAAGGATGTCGGGCTGACGGTATACAAGTGTTCCGGTACGCCGACCGACTGTGTGAAGCTGGCCTTTCATACGGTGCTCGACCGCAAGCCCGACCTGGTGGTGGGCGGCATCAACCACGGCGACAATTCTTCTGTAAACCTGCACTATTCCGGTACGATGGGCGTTGTGATAGAAGGATGCCTCAAAGGAGTGCCTTCCATCGGATTTTCTCTTTGCAGCCATGAGCCGAACGCCGATTTCGAGCCTGCAGGTCCTTACATCCGCGAGATAGCCCGGCTGGTATTGGAGAAGGGGTTGCCTCCATTGACGTGCCTCAATGTCAACTTCCCAGATGCCAAAGAGCTGAAGGGGGTGAAGATTTGCGAACAGACCAAGGGACAATGGATGAACGAATGGGAGAACTTTGCTCATAGAGGGGATGCCCATTACTATTGGCTGACCGGTGAGTTTGAGAATAACGATGCTGAAAATGAGAAAAATGACCATTGGGCGCTCGATAACGGCTATGTGGCAATTACCCCGACCACGGTGGATGCAACGGCATACGGCTTGATTGATGAACTGAAAACATGGTTCTGAATTAATTGACAATTATCAATTGATATGAAGTATTACTTGATTGTCGGTGAAGCTTCCGGCGACCTGCATGCCTCCCATCTGATGGCTGCATTGAAGGAAGAAGACCCGCAAGCGGAGTTTCGTTTCTTTGGTGGCGACCTCATGGCTGCAGTGGGTGGTGTGATGGTGAAGCACTACAAAGAGTTGGCGTATATGGGGTTCGTCCCCGTATTGCTGCATCTGCGCACCATCTTTGCCAATATGAAGCGTTGCAAGGAGGATATTGTTGCATGGCAGCCGGATGTGCTGATTTTGGTGGACTATCCGGGCTTTAATCTGGATATAGCCAAGTTTGTCCATGCCAACACAAGGATTCCTGTCTTTTATTATATCTCTCCCAAGATTTGGGCATGGAAGGAATACCGCATCAAGAATATTAAACGGGATGTGGATGAACTGTTCTCCATCCTACCGTTTGAGGTGGAGTTCTTCGAAAAAAAACATCACTATCCGATACACTACGTCGGCAATCCGACAGTGGATGAGGTGACGGCTTTTCTTGCTTCCGGCTCAGAGACATTTGACGACTTTGTCCGGGCAAACGGACTTTCGTCCAAACCTATCATTGCCTTGCTGGCCGGTAGCCGCAAGCAGGAAATCAAGGATAATCTGCCAGACATGCTTCGCGCGGCAGCTTCTTTTCCCGATTATCAGCTCGTACTGGCCGGTGCTCCGGGCATTTCTCCCGAGTATTACAAATGTTATGTAGGCGGGGCGGACGTGAAGATTATCTTCAACAAGACATTCTCCTTGTTGAGGCAGGCAGAGGCTGCACTGGTCACTTCGGGGACGGCAACGCTGGAAGCGGCCCTGTTCCGTGTGCCGCAAGCGGTGTGCTACCATACTCCGATAGGGAAGGTTATCGCTTTCCTGAAACGGCATATACTGAAGGTGAAGTACATTTCCTTGGTCAACCTCATTGCCAACCGGGAGGTGGTGAAAGAGCTGGTTGCCGATACCATGACAGTAGAGCAGGTACGCTCGGAGCTGAACCGTATCTTGTACGACAAGGAATATCGCTGCCGGATGCTCGAGGGATATGAGTGCATGGCATCCCGCTTGGGAGAGGCCGGAGCACCCGGACATGCTGCCCGCAAGATGGTGGCGTTGTTAAGGAAGCTGAAATAAAATCAGGATAGTTTCTAAGAAATTGTTAAAATGGAAGAAGCCGGTGCAGTAAATGCCCGGCTTTTGTATTCTCTATACAAAAACAAATGAAAAGAACTTTGATTATGAAAAAGCTGTATGGGTTATTTATGGCAATATGTTTGGCAGTGATGCCCGTCTTGCAATCATGTGATGATGGCGATGGATATTCTTTGGGTGATTTTACCCCGCCTTTGTGGGCTACTGTGCGTGTTACGGGGAATGCCTTTTACTTGAACTGCGATGTCTGGGGGACGCTTTGGCCGGTGAATACGGACATAGGATGGTATGATGCCGTGGATGGACAACGGGTGATAACCGTATTCAATCCTTTGCAGGACAACTATGCAGGATATGACCATGCCGTGAAACTGTTGCGCTTGCAAAACATTCTGACGAAAGAGGTGGAAACGCTGACTCCCGAAACAGAAGAAGATTTCGGTAACGACCCCGTGTTTATAAATAAAGGTGACATCAGCATCAGTGGTGGTTATATGAACATCTTTTTCATGCAGAACCTGCCATTCTCAACAGAACAAAAACACCGCATCAGCCTGATGCGTCCGCAAAAGGATGATGCCTTGTATGGCGAAGACGGATATATCCACTTGGAACTCCGTTATAATGATTATGATGACCTGTCGGGACGTCGCGGTCTTGGTGCTGTCTCCTATAATCTGAACAGCCTGGAGATTTCCTCAGAAACCAAAGGCATCAAACTGAAACTCAATTCGGAAAAGAATGGAGAGGTGGAAGTAACCTTTGATTTGAAAACAGTGGGAAGTAATGAAAAGCTGACTACTAATGTGGATCTGTCCAATATGCAGTTGAAGTAAGAAAAGGGTTGTGATAGTATATAGTAAGAAAGAGCACCCGGGATTTTGATGTCATCCATCTGCCCGGGTGCTCTTTTTATATGTTTTATGCAGGTTTGTTCGTGTGAACCGTTGTTAGAACATCGTCAATGCATACAGATAAACGACTGCTGCGGGAATTGCCATCAGGGCACTGTCGAAACGGTCGAGCATCCCTCCATGACCCGGCAGAATGTTGCCCGAATCCTTAATTCCCAATTGGCGTTTCATGAGTGATTCGGTGAGGTCGCCCCATGTACCGAAAATGACTACGACGATTGCCAGACCTACCCATTGCCACCACAGCATGAAAGAGAAAAAGTACGCAAAGACAAAAGATGAAGCGATGGAGAAAATTCCGCCGCCGATACTGCCTTCCCAAGATTTCTTTGGGGAAATGCGCTCAAACAGACGGTGTTTGCCTATCAATGAACCGGTACAGTAGGCACCCGTATCACTCAACCAGATGAATACGAAGATGGAAAGCGGCAGGATGGGGTTGTAGGTCACACTGCTCGTTTCCGTGGAATATTGAAAAGCAAGTACATTCAGCAGGGCGAAGGGGAGTGCCACGTACAATTGGCTTAGCATGGAGTAGGCCCAGTTACCCGTCGGGTTCTTTTTCTTGAGGTAAAGTTCCGTAATCATCATGTAGAGCAACAGTCCCAAATAAGGAAGGAATATCCGTGCTCCTATAGACTGCTGGGTACAGAAGCTCATTAATGCAAGGAAAAGGTAAGCTCCCCCCAATGCAGTGATGGTCTTGTTTATGCTTACTTCGCCGCTCCTGTTGACTAATTGGGCAAACTCATGTACGCTCAGTGCACTGATAATGGTGAACAGTATACCGAACGAAAGGGGGCTGTAAAGAATACAGCCCACCAATACTATGACGAATAATACACCGGTAACGGCACGTTGGATAAAGTTATTTTTCATGCTTTTCTTCTTTCTTGACTTCCTTTTCTGCTTCTATGGCTTTTTGTTCTTCTTCTTGCTCTGCTTTTTTCACCTCGGCAGCAGTCTTGTTTGCACTGATTTCCTCCGAACGGGAAGCCCATGGACGTTTTCCAAAGATGTGTTCAACGTCTTCGGCAAAGATTACTTCCTGATCAATCAGCAGTTGTGCCAGCCGGTTGTGTCCTTCTTGGTTTTCGGATAGTATTTTCTTGGCACGTTCGTACTGTTCGTTGACCATCTGCTTCACTTCTTCGTCAATCAGTTCCGCAGTCTTTTCGCTATACGGGCGGTTGAAAGAATATTCCTCATTATTATAATAACAGAGGTTGGGGAGTTTTTCGCTCATACCCAAATAGGCAATCATACCGTATGCCTGCTTTGTCACACGTTCTAAGTCATTCATGGCTCCGGTGGATATTCTACCCAAGAATAGGTCCTCGGCGGCACGTCCTCCCAAGGTGGCGCACATCTCATCGAGCATCTGTTCCTTGGTGGTGATTTGCCGTTCCTCCGGCAGATACCAGGCTGCGCCCAAAGCGCGTCCGCGGGGTACAATAGTTACTTTAATCAGCGGATTGGCGTATTCTAGCAACCAAGAGATGCTGGCATGGCCGGCTTCGTGTATGGCAATGGAACGGCGTTCGGCCTCGGTAGTGATTTTGGTTTTCTTTTCCAATCCACCCACAATACGGTCTACGGCATCCAGGAAGTCTTGCTTTCCGACGAACTTCTTGCCGTGGCGGGCGGCTATCAGGGCTGCTTCGTTACATACATTGGCTATGTCTGCTCCCGAGAATCCGGGAGTCTGGCGTGCCAGAAGGTCTACATCCACACTATTGTCTATCTTGATGGGGCGCAGGTGTACGCCGAATACTTCCTTACGCTCATTAAGGTCGGGTAGGTCTACATGTATCTGGCGGTCAAAACGTCCGGCTCGCAGCAATGCTTTGTCCAAGACGTCCACACGGTTGGTAGCGGCCAAGATGATAACGCCGCTGTTGGAGCCGAAGCCGTCCATTTCAGTCAGCAACTGGTTCAATGTGTTCTCGCGCTCGTCGTTGCCACCCATGGCGGCTGCTTTGGCACGTGCACGGCCTACAGCGTCAATCTCGTCGATGAACACGATACAAGGTGCTTTTTCCTTTGCTTGGCGGAACAAATCGCGAACACGGGAAGCTCCCACGCCGACAAACATTTCCACAAAGTCGGAACCTGCCAAAGAGAAGAAAGGTACGTTGGCTTCTCCGGCCACGGCCTTTGCAAGCAGGGTCTTTCCGGTTCCCGGAGGACCTACCAGCAAGGCACCCTTGGGTATCTTACCTCCCAAATCGGTATATTTTTGAGGTTCTTTCAAGAACTCGACAATTTCTTCTACTTCTTGCTTGGCTTCGGCAAGTCCTGCCACATCCTTGAATGTAATCTTGATGGGGGAACCTTTTTCAAATAATTGGGCCTTGGACTTTCCTACGCTGAAGATGCCTCCACCTCCGCTCATGCCTCCACCTCCGCTCATGCGTCGGGACATGAAAATCCAGAAACCGATAAGGAATGCAAAAGGGAGAATCTGCCACAGAATGGCACCGAAGTAGTTTCGCTTCTTTTCGTAGTTGATGGAGCCGTCAAAGTGGGCGTCGTCTCTTTCCTTTTGCAGGAAATTCCCCAAGCTCTCGCGTGAAGGGGCCTCGGTCGTAATAAGCGGATTCTTGCCTACTCGGCTGGAGTCCTGACGAAATACGTTCCCTATGTGGTGCGGTTTGACGTAAGCTTCGACGGAGTTGTCATCGTAACCGATTACTTTGCTTATATAACCGTTTCGTACATATTGCTGGAATTCATCATAAGAGATATTTTTGGTTGCCGTACCGCTTTCGTTGGTCAGGTACAGCCCTAACAGCATCATTGCTATAATCATATACAGCCAGTTCAGGTTGAACTTGGGCATATTTACTTTATTGGGTTTCTTGTTGGTATTATTATCCATACGTTTTGATTAATCGAGGTCAGGAATTTGAGTTAATTTGGCATCTGCCCAGAGGTGTTCCAGATTGTAGAATTCCCTTGTTTCAGGCAGGAAGACATGCACTAATATGTCCGAGTAGTCCATAGCTACCCATTCAGCATTGCGCAGTCCGTCTACGGCAAAGGGCTTGGTATCGGCACCCTTGCGTGTGAAGTCCCTTATGGATTCTACAATGGCTGTCACTTGGCTGGGAGAGTTTCCTTGGCAGATGACGAAATAATTGCATATTGTATCGTCGATTTTTGTCAAATCTGCGATGACGATTTTTTTTCCTTTTTTATCTTGAATACCTTCTGTTATCTGTTGAATCAGTTTCTTCGTTTCGTTCATTATACATTATTATATTAAAACAGTTGACAAATATACGTTGATTTCTCATATCAAACACGCAAAAGAGGAAAACTCTTTCAATTTTTGTTTTTTTTTAGTTATATAATCCTTTGGATTACGGTATCTTATCAGTTTTTTGCAAAAAAAATGCTCGTTTTTGTTTTGATTTATAGAAATCTTTGTATCTTTGCAACCGCAAAACGGAAATAACAACCATTGGGCTATGGTGTAATGGTAACACTACAGATTCTGGTCCTGTCATTCCTGGTTCGAATCCAGGTAGCCCAACCACTTATTAGTTATTTACAGTTAAAAAGGCGCTAAAATGGTAGTTTTAGCGCCTTTTTGTATTCTATCCGCAGGTATCCGAATATTGGGTCAGTCCGAAAACTCTGTGGGTATGTTAAATTTACGCTGTTAGTTTGCATAATCTGAGCTGTTTTTGTCTTGTTACATCCGTTTTTTGTCTGCAAACCTTGTATTCGTCAGGATCCGGAATTGGGGCCTGTTCATTGCAAAACCATTCAGGGGAAGCCTCCGGAAGCCCCCTTGGTCATGCCAGGCATACGCTTCCCGGTTTCGTCCCGGCGTTTTTCCATTTTCACGGGAGGAAATAAAAAAACGCCCCGGCGAAATGAAAAATCACCGGGACGTTTTCGAGTGTTTCCTGCGCGGAAAACGGGCGTTTAGCCCAGCGGGTTCTCGTTCTGGTCGCCATCATTGCCACCGCCTCCGGTGGTGTTGTCTTCTCCTTCGTTAGCACCGCCTTGACCGCGGAGAAGTCTTGCGGTATTCGAAAGTCTTGCAAAGGTTCTTCAGTTCCTTGCAGGGCGTGAAGACGATGCGTGCTTTCTTGATGTTGGCGGCGGTGAACTTTTCGGCAACTTCCACACCTTCGGTGCTGATGGCTACACGGAAAGAGCCGAGCAGCTGCCGCAACAGCCGCAGCAAGGCACCGCGCCGCGCGGCGGTGCGGGTGTTGGCCGGGGTGCCGTCGGGTAGCAGGCCGCCCTTGTAGGCGATGTCTATCGAGCGGGCATTGTGACCGCGGTCGCAACGCGAAGCGGTGCAGTGTATCACAATCAGGTTGATGGGGCGGGAAGTGGTCACGTTCATGGTCAGGCGGTCAGAATGGGGAACCGAAAGCGACTGTTATCAAGGAAATCTGCCGGGGCGTGAGCAGCAGGCATCAATGAATGTGATTCAGCAACCACGCAATATTCTGCCCAAGATTCTTCATGTTGGCGACGCCTTCTTTGTCTTTCATCGCTTCACCGGGAAGACGTCCGTAAGCAATGTTCCAATAAGTGGAACCCACGACATACAATTCTTTGTTGAGAAAGAAATGATTGATGGTGTCGATGGTATTCATGGCTCCGGCACGTCTGGCAACGGCTACCGCACTGCCTATTTTGTGGCGGAACATTCCCGGATTGGTATCGCATACGACACTGGCACGTTCGATGACAGCTTTCAGCGTAGATGAAATGTCGGCGGAATAGGTCGAAGAGCCGAGGATGATGGCATCCGCCTCGGTCATCTTTCGGTAAAGGTCCTGAAAAATATCATCGCCAAACACGCAGTTTTTCTTTCCTACACAGGCGAAACAGGCTTTGCAGGGATTTATCGTATGTCCTGCCAGCTGTATGTGTTCCGTTTCGTAACCTTCCTTTTCCAATTCGCCCAATACAAGATTCAGCATATCCGCCGTATTGCCGTCCTTGCGCGAACTGCCGTTGATTGCCAATACCTTTATTTTTTCTTGTTTTTTTCTTTATCAGATAATCCCGGCACATCAGTGGCATGAACGCCACCGATGCCCAGTCCTATCCCTGCCGCTACTGCGCCCATCTTTTTGAGTGCTTCACGGCGTGTCATATTTTTTTTAGCATTCATTGTCGGTTATTTATAGGATTCAGCGAATATTCGTACTATATCTTCATCCGACATTTGCACCCGGTCGCCCATGAACATGATTCCCATTACTTCGCGCGTGTTGTGCATGAAGGTTTCGAACTCGCCGGGCGTGATGCCATAGTCAGACATCTTCAGTTCCGCCACACCGCAGGCTTCCTGCAAGCGAACAAGAGCCGTGATGAAATCTTCCGGTTGTGTGGCCTCCGGCATGCCCAACAGTTGCGCCAGTTCGATGAAACGGTCGTCGCAACCGTGATTGCGGACGAAATAGCTGAAATAGGCCTTGCTAATCATTATCAGTCCCGCACCATGCGGTAGGTTGGGATGATAGGCGGAAAGGGCGTGTTCCAGTCCGTGTTCGCTGGTCAGCAGTGTGAGCGTCATCACGGCTCCCGACAGGGTGTTGGCGAATGCGACGCGGGTACGGGCTTCCAGATCGGAACCGTCTTTCACGGCACGCGGCAGGTATTCTGCGATGTTGCGGATGGCCTCGCGTGCGTTCATGTCGCTGGCAAGGTTGGCACTGGCGGCAATGAATCCTTCAACGCTATGAAACAACGCATCGAAGCCTTGAAATGCGGTATATCGAGGCGGCACGGTGAGCGTCAGTTCCGGATCGACGATGGCGAGGACGGGGAAGAGCGACGAGTGCATGATGAATGCCTTTTCGTTCGTATCTTCTTTCGTGATGACACCGCAACCGTCTGTTTCCGACCCTGTGCCGGCGGTGGTCGTAATGGCGACGATGGGCAGCGGACGGTTTTTTATCGGCTGTCCTTTGCCGGAGCCGACAGCTACGTAATCCCACAAATCGCCCTCGTTGGTAGCCAGCAGTGCGATGGCTTTCGAGCAGTCCATGACGCTACCGCCACCCAATGCTACCAGAAAATCAGCATTGTACGCACGTGCGGCATTCGCTCCGGCTTCAGAGTTGGTTACTGTCGGATTTGGCATGATGCCGTCGAATACCTCGGTTTCCACACCTGCCTGATGCAGTTGTTCTTCGGTACGGGCAAGATAACCGTTGTCGCGAGTGGATTTGCCGTTGGAAATGACAATCAGCGCCCGTTTGCCCGGCATGGGGTGCGCGTGAAGGTTGTTCAACTGTCCTGTCCCGAAAAGGATGTGGGTGGGAATGTACTGGTCATAATTCAGATTCGTTTTCATTGTCTTATGCTATTAATCATATTAATACCAATCGTGCTTCTCGTTCCGGTCGAGTGCGGTGATTCGGGCCATTTCATCATCGGTCAGCGAGAAGTCGAAAACCGAGATATTCTCTCTGATATGGTCGGGATTGCTCGAACCGGGGATAGCAACCACGCATCGTTGCAAGTGCCATCTAAGAATCACCTGCACTACTGATTTGTTGTGTTTGGCTGCAATTTCGGATAATACTGGATCACGCAAAAGTTCTTTCTGATGTCCGCGGCCTCCGAGTGGATACCATGCCTCTACAACGATACCAAGGTTATGGAGATGTTCCATTACTTCCGTGTCCTGATAATAGGGATGAGCCTCGTTCTGCACCAACACAGGTTTAATATTCACCTTCGGCAAAAAATTATTGATTTCCTTTACATAGTAGCACGATACGCCTATCGACCGGATTTTACCCGCTGCCACATATTTTTCCATCGCTTTGTACGCTTTCACGTCGTTCGTTCCCGGATGGTGCAACAGCATCAAGTCGATATAGCCGATGTCGAGTTTGCGCAGACATTCTTCAATGGCGGTTTCTGGGTCGGCGTATTGATTGGGATAGAGTTTAGTCGCCACAAAGATTTCCGTACGCGGCACACCCGATTCGCGGACACCTTGTCCCACTTCCTCCTCATTGTCGTACATGTGTGCCGTATCTATCTTGCGGAAACCGGCGGCAAGCGCGGCTTTTACGGAATTGACGCAAGTGGCTCCGTGCAGGCTGTAAGTTCCCAGTCCGAGAATCGGCATGTCATAACCGCTGCTTAATTTCACTGTCGGGGCGTTTCCGTTCGTCCCTTTCGATAGGTTAAACACCCCTGCATTCGTATCATTATTAAAATTCAGGTTCATACTTTCAATCCACTTTTCAATTGTTTCTTTCGATTCGTTTCCGTTGAACCGCCGTCCCTGTTTCCATTCGGCTCCGGTCGCCAGATGATGCAGGTCAGTATCGCTCGACCCGATGCCGCTGGAGTGCGAGGTGCAGAACGGAACGACGGTCTTGCCCGCGAGGTCATGGCTTTCGAGGAAAGTGAAAATGACTTTCGGAGCTTTGCCCCACCAGATGGGATAACCGAGGAAAACCACATCGTAGTCGGCGAGGTTTTCGCATTTGCCTTTGATTGCGGGACGTGCCGACGGGTCGTTCTGCTCGCGGTTGGCACGGGACGATGAATTGTTGTAGTTCAAATCCTCGGACGTGTACGCCACTTCGGGCTCGATGCGCCAAGTCGTCGCATCGGCCGCCTCGACAATCCGGTCGGCAATGCCTTTGGTCGTGTTTGTGCATGAAAAATAGACCACTAAGGCACGGCCGCCCGTAGGTTGTGGGTCGGGAGCTGGTGTCGGTTCTTCGATTTTCATCGGTTCATCGGTCGTACTGCAAGCATTGGAAGTAAGCAACAGCCCCGGCAATATCATAGATAATAACCACATTTTCATTGTCTCATTATTTGAGATTATTTTGAAAGAATGCTTGTATTTTATCGAACGGGATTACTGATAGATTGTCGTAAAGATCGGTATGGCTTGCGTCGGGGATAATCATTAATTCCTTGTTATCGCCCTGCAGTTTCTTGAAGGCATCCTCGCCGAAATAACGGGAATGCGCCTTTTCGCCATGAATGACAAGCACGGCGGTTTCGATTTCGTCCGCACGGCTCATCAGCGGGAAGTTAATAAAAGGAATGGCTTCCGTTACATTACGTCCCTGATTGGAGTTGAGAGAACGTTTGTGATAACCGCGAGGGGTCTTGTAATAGGCGTGATAGTCTTTGAAGAACTGCGGAGCGTCGTCAGGCAATTCATCAGGAACGCCACCGCCCGGCTTCGGGAAACCGTTGCGGAAATCCTCCGTGCGTTGGATTGCAAGTTTTTTGCGGAGCACATTGCGTGCTTCGACACTGTTATCGGCATCGAAATAGCCGTTGGCATTCACACGGCTCATGTCGTACATAGTAGATGCGACGGTAGCCTTGATACGCGGGTCGGCTGCTGCTGCGTTGATAGCCAGTCCGCCCCAGCCACAGATGCCGATAATGCCGATTCGCTCGGCATCTACCAAGTCATTGGTCGCAAGGAAATCGACAGCGGCAGAAAAATCCTCGGTATTGATGTCGGGCGACACTACGTAGCGGGGCTCGCCGCCGCTCTCTCCTGTGTAGGAAGGGTCAAAAGCAACGGTCAGGAAACCGCGCTCGGCCATTGTCTGGGCATAAAGCCCGGCAGCCTGTTCCTTGACAGCTCCGAACGGTCCGCAGACAGCGATAGCTGGCAATTTGCCGTTGGCATTCTTCGGCACATACATATCGGCCGCTAGTGTAATGCCATAACGGTTAGTAAATGTTACTTTGCTGTGGTTCACTTTGTTGCTTTTTGGAAACGTCTTGTCCCATTCGGCAGTTAAATTCAGATTTTTCATGTTCTTTACGTTATTCAAATCATTTGTTCTTTTGCAAGCGGCTCCTGTGATAAGCATGGCGCATATCATAAGGAGCGCAGTTAATTTTCTGTTCATAAATTTGTTGCTTTTATTTTTCTTACTGTTTTTGCAGGCACACCTGCGATAATGGTATTGTCGGGTACATCTTCCTTACATAAACGTGGAAAATCGGAATCCGTTTCCGAAATCTGCTTTTCGCTCCGCATTCTTTCTATAATATCATTCATTGTTTTATTTATTATTTATAGGTGCAAAATTAAGGCGTTCCATAATGCGACACGATACCTGTGTTACGGACGGAAGTACCCCGATTACAGATTTTTAAGACAGGTGTCCCGTTATGATAATCATAAAGTACCCAGTTTACGGATAGAAGTACCCGAATTACGTGTTTTGCCCTATGATGCTTTTATTATCGGGGAAAATGCATTTCCTTTGTATTGCTAATAAGAAATATGTATTAGACATCATATAGAATAAAGTTTAAGGGTGCTGTAAATCATCTTATTCTATATAAACTCTATTATTGAAAGAAAAGTATTTATAGAATTATGGATCATACTGCGGATATAGTAAAGGCTGACACCATCGAACAGTATAATCGGTTTTTTGGGTTCGAGACACACCACCCGTTGGTCGGCATCGTGTATTTCGACGGCTCTGTGCCGCAACCGACTCACCGGATGACGCTGGGATTTTATGCGTTGTTTCTCAAAAAGACGACGGGGTGCATCATCAACTATGGAAAGACGGTCTATGATTTTGATGATGAAACCGTAGTGAGTTTCGCACCGGGACAGACGATTGCCATTCACCGGCTGGAGGACGGTCCTGCTCCGGAAGCCGTCGGTTTGTTATTCCACCCCGATTTTCTGCATCACACCTCGTTGGGGCAGAAAATGAAACAGTATTCGTTTTTCTCCTATGCTTCCAACGAGGCGTTGCATCTATCGACGGAAGAGCGTATCATTCTGCAAGATTACATGGAGAAGATTGTTCGTGAGTTGCAGCATCCTATCGACAAATTCTCCAAATCGCTTATCATTTCCAACATCGAGGTGTTGCTCAACTATTGCATGCGTTTCTACGAGAGGCAGTTCATTACGCGCGAGGACATGAATCACGATGCGTTGGCTCGTTTCGAGCGGCTTCTGGACGATTATCTCTATTTGGGGACGGCAGCGAAGGAAGGCATCCCGACTGTAAAGTATTTCGCAGACAAGATTTGTCTTTCGCCCAATTATTTCGGGGATTTGGTGAAACAGGAAACGGGCAAGACGGCGCAGGAGTACATACAATTGAAGATGATTACCGTAGCCAAAGAGCGGATGCTCGATTCGGCAGGTACAATCAAACAGATTGCTGAATCGCTGGGCTTTCAGCACCCGCAGCATTTCGTCCGGTTCTTCAAACGACAGGGGGGGCTGCACGCCGAAAGAATTCAGGAACAGGATGACGGTTTCTTAAATAATCTGATATACAAAAAAAATGATTTGATTCACATTTTCATTCTCTTCATCTTTAAAACTGAACCCCAAATGTCCGATGATGAGATAGCCGGCAATTCCTTGCTCGACTTCACAAGGTTGATGGTACACTTCTCCAATTTGTAGAGCAACGCTATCCCTTATCCACTTTATGCACCCTGAACTTCTGTCCGAAGAAGTGGCCTTGAGAAAGACGGTTGTTGTCTGCACGTTCGATTGCTCGTACATAGTGAGGTCTGTTCCATTCCACATCATCTAAACGCACCATCACGCAGTGTGTCTTCGGATTCAATGTGGGATTTTTCTCGCCTCGTGAGTAAAAAACATCGGAAATGAAGAATGAACAACAAACGGTGACCACTTCAATCAGCGGCAAGTACTACTCTCCCTGAAGATGGCGTACGGGGCACATAGCATCACGACATGCAGGGCAACAATAGAGCGTTTCAGCGCGAAGTGCAAGATTTACCGGGAGGCTTTTGAGCGTGCCCATAAGAGTGGAGTAGAAACATTGTTCAAGCGGGTGGCTCTGTACGCGATGACTATATGATTGAAACTTGTACTAATAAGGTGTATAAAAAATATACCCGCCTCCACGGCTGCATAGCTGTAGAGGCGGATTCCTTTTTTAGTAAGTCTTATCTTGTATGTTATTCTTGGTTTTTGATGTTCTCGTCTACCATTTTTATCTTTTCTTTCACAAGTTCGATGTCTGCTTTCAGCTTTTCCACCTTGCGGTTAATTTCTGTCAGCAAACTGTTTCCCTTCTTGGAAGAAGTGGTCAAAAAGCCGAGATTGTTTTCATATGTCTGAAGATCGTTCTTCATATTGTCGAAGGCGCGTACCAATTTCTCGCGTTCCCGGTAAAGGGCTTGTGGACTACCTTCCTGAATGGAGCTGATAGTCGACTTGAAGTTACTTAGCTTCTTGTTGGAGGCGCTGATGTTGAAGCGTTCAAACAATTTGTCTACTTGGCTGTGATATTGCTTATAGATTCGGTCTTTCTCTTTGAAAGGTACATGCCCTATGCCGTTCCACTCTTTCATGAGGTTGCGTACCAGTTGGATAGTTTCCTCTGTATCCATTTGGTCATCGATAGCGTTCAGTTTTTCGATGATGGCTTTTTTCTTTTCCAGATTTTCCTGCTCTACGCTGCGCTGTGAAGAAGTGGCTTTGTTCTTTTGTTCGAAGAAGTAATCACAAGCGGAGATGAAACGTTTCCATACGGCATCCGAATATTTTTTGGCTACCGGACCGATGGTTTTCCATTCTTTCTGGAGTTTGGCCAGTTCATCGGCGGTTGTTTTCCAGTCGGTACTGTCCTTAAGAGCTTCTGCTTTTTCGCACAAGGCACGCTTCTTTTCCAGGTTTTCGTTCATACCTTCCTTCAGGGTCTTGAAGAACTCTCCCTTTTTACGGAAGAACTCGTCGCACGCTTTGCGGAAACGTTCGAAAATCTTCACATTCATTTTTTGTGGAGCGAAACCGATGGTTTTCCATTTGTTTTGCAGTGCGATGACTTCTTGCGTCTTGCTCTCCCAAGAAGCAAAGTTTGTCAGTTCTTTGTAGTCGATGGTTTCTATGATTTCGCAAATTACAGTCTTTTGGTCAAGATTGTGTTGTTCCACTTCCTTCAACGCTTCGAAATGTTGTTGGTGACGTCGGTTTACGGCCGTAGAGGCAACTTTGAAACGTGCCCAGATTTCGTCGCGTAGTTCCTTGGCTACCGGCCCCGTATCACGGAATTCCTGATGCAGCTTCTGTAACTGATGGAAAGCTGAAACTACATCAGCTTCATCTGCCAACTTTTCGGCAGCTTCACAAAGATGTGTCTTGATTTCCAAATTCTTCTTGAAATCGTATTCGCGAAATTCATTGTTCAGTTTCAGAAGGTCATAGAATTTCTCAACATACAATTGATAGTTTTTCCAAAGCTCGTTGACCTTGGCTTGCGGAACGAGTTTAACTTCGTTCCATTGCTGTTGTAGTTTCTTGAACTCCGTATAGCTTTTGTTGGCGTCATCCGGAGATTCAACCAGTTCCTTCAGCTCTTCGATGATGGAAAGCTTTATCTGCAGGTTCATTTCCTTCTGCTTCTCCAGTTCGGCTGTGAGCGCACTTCTTTTTTCTTTGATGACGGACATGATATTCTTGAACTCTTCCTCTACACTGTCTGTTTGTGGAACAAAGTTCTCCGCGGCGCCTCCGTTTTCAATAAACAGTTTTTTGGCCGCTTCCTGTTCAGCATTGTGCAGCTTGTAGAAAGATTGCTTCAAACTGTCTATTTCAGGTTTTGCCACGTTCTCCACGTCGGCAACCACCTCTTTGAGTTTGGTAAGTATTTCCTCTTTCGTAAGCTTCTGAACTGGCTCTATCGGCTTTTCCGAAACGATTTCTTCAGCGGGAGTTTCTGTTGTTGCCGGTTCAGAAACCTCTGCTGCCTTCTTTTCTTCTTCTAATTCCACCGGCTTTTCGGGGAGATTAGTGTCATGAGTGTCCGTCATTGTATTTACTTTTTTAGAAACGGGTTCCTCCCGTTTGGGTTATATTAAGTTACAAATTAATGAAATAAAATGATTACTTCATACAATTAGCCTTGATTTTTTTCTATTTTTTGTTTTTATGACAGTAAGACAGTGATGCCCATGTACAGCATCATGCCTATAATGTCATTGGTGATGGAGATAAACGGACCGGTGGCAATGGCCGGGTCAACCTTCAACTTCTCTAAAGTCATGGGAACCAGCGTTCCGAAAATGGAAGCGAACATGACGACTGCAAAAAGGCTGATGGAGACGGAATAAGTAACCGTGGCCGTAGCTCCGAACCGGATAAAATTATAGATGTATACCAGCAGAGAGATGATGGTTGCATTGATGACCGCTACTACCGCTTCCTTGGCTACCTGTTTGAAGATGTCTTTGGCATCCAGTGAACTGTTGGCAAGACCTTGCACGATGATGGCCGATGACTGGGTTCCTACGTTTCCACCCGTACCGCCAATCAACGGAATATAAAGGGCCATTTCCGGATGGGCGGCGAAAGTCGTGTCGAAGTTACTCAATATCATGGAGTTGCCTATACCGCCCAGCATGCCGATGAGCAGCCATGGAAGGCGGGCAGAAGTCTGGCGCATGACATTGTCGTCCGTTTCTACATCTTGAGATAAACCGGATGCCAGCTGGTAGTCACGTTCCGACTGTTCGCGGACTTCGTCCATGACGTCGTCTACGGTAATCTGGCCTACCAGACGTCCGATACTGTCTATAACAGGAGCTGCCACCAAGTCATACTTTTCGATGATTTGTACCACTTCGTCAATGGGGGTGTCTACATGGACGGAGATAGGATCTTTCCGCATCACATGCTTTACCTTAGAGACAGAAGGGGAAGTTATCATTTTCTTTAATGGGAATACCCCTTGCAGACGGTCTTCGTCGTCGATGACGTATACATAGTAAATTTCATCTAACTTTTCAGCTTGCAGGCGCATTTCCTTCAGACACTCCGGCATACTCCAGTTTTCATTGACAGTTACCATTTCCGTACCCATCAAACCACCGGCAGTGTCTTCATCATATTTCAGCAGGTCAACGATGTCACCCGCCTGTTCTATATCTTCGATGTGCGAAAGTACTTCCTCCTGCTTGTCCTCATCGAGTTCGCGCATCAGGTCTACGGCATCGTCCGTGTCCATATAATCCACGAAACGCTTGGCAATGGTTTCCGAAGGAAGAAGTTCCAGGAATTCTTTCCGGACATCTTCGTCCATTTCAACCAGTACGTCCGCTGCCGTTTCGTTGTCAAGGAGGCGGTAAACGAAGCGGGCTTCCTCCAAGCCGAGGTCATTGCACAGTTCTGCAATATCTGCCGGGTGTAGGTCGGTCAAAAGTGTTTTGACATTTTCCGCGTCTTTCTGTTCTATCAGGCTTTTGACTTTTTCTATGTATTCTTCGTCTATTTCCATGATTGTTCGTGTTTAATCACTAACTGTTAATCATTAATCGTTTTCAATGCCTGCTCCACCTGGTTGGTTAGCTGAATAAATTCCTTTACGGACAGTTGTTCCGGGCGTTTATTAAATAATACGTCCTCCGTCAGTGGACAGTCTTTACCGAGTATCGGTTTTATAGAGTTTCGCAAAGTCTTGCGTCGTTGGTTGAACGTGGTTTTCACTACTTGCTTGAACAATTTTTCATCGCACCCTAAATCATGCGTTTCATTGCGCATCATGCGGATGACGGCACTTTTAACTTTTGGGGGCGGATTGAAGACATGTTCGTGTACTGTAAACAAGTATTCTACTTTGTACCATGCTTGTATCAGTACGCTTAGGATTCCGTATGTCTTGCTGCCCGGTCCGGCTGCTATACGTTCGGCTACTTCCTTTTGTATCATACCCGTACAGCAGGGAATGAGGTCCTTATATTCCAGCATTTTGAAGAATATCTGGCTGGAGATATTATATGGATAGTTTCCTGTCAGCACAAAGGGATGTCCGCCAAACAACTGTTGCAGGTTCATTTTGAGGAAATCGTCCTCGATGATGTTGTCTTCCAGTTGCGGATAGGCTTCCCGCAGGTAGGCCACTGACTCGTAGTCCAGTTCTACTACTTTGACGTTGCGTTCTTTGGGCAGAAGGAACTGGGTCAGTACCCCCATTCCCGGACCAACTTCGAGGATGGGGATTCCGGGACAGGTGTCTACTGTGTCGGCAATGTCCTGCGCCACTTTCAGGTCATTCAGGAAATGCTGGCCGAGAAACTTTTTAGGTTTAACTAATTTCATTTATCAACTAAATCATTACTTTTGCTCCGCAAATATAGGTAGCAGTGTGAATAGCAACCTATATTTATACGGAGCAAAGGTAGTTCTTTTCGATGAAGAATGAAGAATGAAGAATGAAGAATTTGGGAATATCGTATGAATAAGCTGTTAAAAAAGATATTGAAAATCATCTTACCCATTTTCTTGGGCGGTTTTATCCTCTATTGGGTGTATCGTGATTTTGATTTTTCGAGGGCCGGAGCAGTGCTTCTGCGTGGTACGAATTGGTGGTGGATGTCATTTTCGTTGTTTTTCGGTGTCATGAGCCATGTGGTTCGCGGCTGGCGTTGGAAACAGACGCTGAAACCGCTTGGTGTCCGTCCTGTGACGAGTGATTGCGTGGATGCCATTTTTGTGTCGTATGCGGCCAATCTGGCACTGCCTCGCATAGGCGAGGTTTCCCGTTGCGGAGTGCTTGCCAGATATGACAATGTCTCTTTTGCCAAATCGCTTGGAACCGTGGTGACCGAACGGCTGATTGATACATTGTGTATTCTGTTGATTGCCGGACTCACCTTTTTGTTGCAGATGCCTGTCTTTTTTCGATTTTTTGCTGAAACCGGAACAAAAATCCCCTCGCTGATGTATCTGCTGACTTCCCCTTGGTTTTATGTTGCTCTTTTTTGTGTAGTCGGTGTGTTGGTGCTTCTTTATTACCTGCTGCGCATGCTCTCTTTCTTTGAGAGGGTGAAGGGGGTGGCACTGAATGTATGGGAAGGGATTCTGTCACTCCGCGATGTGAACAATGTGCCTCTGTTCATCTTTTATACGGTTCTTATCTGGCTCTGCTATTTCTACCACTTCTATATTGCTTTCTATTGCTTTCAGTTTACAGAACACCTTGGGTACCTTGCCGGACTGGTGATGTTTGTCGGTGGTACCTTTGCCGTCATTGTTCCCACGCCCAACGGGGCAGGACCTTGGCACTTTGCCGTCATCACCATGATGATGCTCTATGGCGTGAATGCTACAGATGCCGGTGTCTTTGCACTGATAGTGCATGCAGTGCAGACATTGCTGGTTATTGTGCTGGGAATCTGGGGAGGAATACATTTGTCCTTGGTCCGCCGGTAGCGACGGCTGTGCCTACCAGCGGAATAGCGGAAAGATTTCTACCGACCAGTAATCCCACCATCGGTTCAGTTTCCGTTTGCATTTCTTGCTCCAGTCGTACAGTTCCCACCACTTCAGGTGATAGTCCGCCTTCTCCGAAAATTCGGGAGTGGGGAACAGAGTCATGCAAATGCCCTTTATCCATAGCGTGTTTAGCTCCTTGGGCCAATATTGCATGGGTCCGAAGTCTGGTTCCCACACAATGAATCGCTCTCCGTGCATTCCGTAACATACGGCATAACCGATTCTGCCGAAATCGTTTTTGGCAAAAAGAATGATGGGCAGTTTCATTCGGGCAAGTAGTTCGATGTCTAACAGGCGTAAGTCGGCCTGCATTCCGGCACGGATAGCAGCTTGTTTCATGCCGCCTAAAGAGAGTTTGCCGTCCACGGTGCACCATTCTGTCAGTTTTTGTACCTCTTCCGTTCCGCCATAATACTTCATTACGGTCAGCAGGCATGCCACTTCCAGGCTGCATCCATCTTTGGCACGTACAAACGATTTTTTGATTTTGTCTAATTCGTCTTCACTCATAATCAAGTCTGTTTTTCATTTCTGGGGCAAATTTGCATCGTGGGTCCGGAAAGTCCCAGCAATCAGCCCCATAAGCTTTTATTATATCACTCCAGCAACGGTTCTGGTAACCGAAGCAAGAATCGAACAATGCACACTTGTGACATTGGCTCCGTGTGCTGATGTCGCTTCGTGTCAGATTGTACAGTTGCAGCGCCCGTTGTGAATTCCATACTTCTTTCAGGCTATTCCTGCCTACATCTCCTATGATGAAATGCGGGTTCCAGTAAAGCTGTTCGCAGATGGTTGCTTGTCCGTCAGGCAGGATGAAAAGGTGTGTGGTAAGTGCCGAGCATTCGCTGCCACTGAAGTTGCAACTGCCCCCTTCCGTCTTTCCGAACTGTTTGTTCATGGTCTCTTCTCCCAAGATGATGGGAAAGGAACTGTGTTGTGCCATAAGCGGGCGCATTTGTTTGAAGAGAGTGGCTATTTGTTCTTGTTTAGGCTTCAGGCAAATGAATTCATTGATTTCTTTTGTGATGGAATTGCTTACAGGTACAATTCGCCAGTCTCGTATCCGTTTCAGCGTAGTGAGTTTCTGTAGCATGCGGGCCAGCACGCCGATGTCGCAATTGTAAGTGGTCAGCACGGACGAAACCTGATAGTCCAAACTGCTTTCGTCCAGCATTTGCAGGCCTTCCAGCACGGCTTCCGTATACCCTTTGCGTGTCCCAATGGATGTTTGCAGTACTATCTCGTCGCAAGCATCCAGCGACACTTGTATGGTTCCCCGGTAACCGATGTCGGTAAGTGCGGCAATCCTTTCGCTGTTCATGGGCATCTTGGTTGATATATATTCGGGGGCGATATCCAGTTCGACTAACTTCTTTAAGACGGATTGCCAGTCTTTGTGCAAAAACACTTCCCCTCCAATCAGGTTCACCTGCCGCACTTGTATTTGGGCAGCTTCGTCTATCAGTTCCATGATGCGTCCGGTGGGCAACGGTGTGTCTGCTATCGTGCTTGTGTCGGCATAGCAATATCGGCAATGTGTGATGCATCGGTTTGTCAGCATGAATGTGACTATTGCCGGTCTGGTGTAGAGCCGTCGGGTTTTCAAGTCCAGTTTTTTCCAGATGAAGCTGTCGGCATCCAGACGGTCGAACCGTAGATTCCCTTCGGCTTTTTCCGCCTCAATCAGCACCCGTTTAGGGAAGTAGATTCTTCCTTGCTGCGAATTGGTGTAGATGGGTTGCGGGTTCTCAATGAATTCGGCCACCCATTTTTCTATTGTCCGGGGGCTTTTGCAGAAATAGTCGCAAAGCAGCGGAAGAGTTTCCCTTATAGTCCGGTTGTGGGTGAAAAAGCTTAGCAAGGCTGCTTGCAGCGGGTGTATGAAAGTCTGCCAGTTGCGGGAACAGTCTTGGTCTGTCCCGCCTCTGGAGAATAGCACTACCCGATGTATGTCATGCCTTAAGTGATAGTGCGGGTTGAGCAGATATACTTTATCAAGGTTTATCATTGTCTTCAGAGGTTGTTTCCTTTTGGCCGGTGTTGTTGATTCCCGACAAATAACATCCTAATCCGCAATTCTTCACAGGTTCCGTGTCGGTTCCTCCTTGCACGTCCATCAGTTCGTTGATGTCCAGCAATTCTTCTTCCTGATTTTTCCGGTCGCATTTTTCGACAGTCTTTTTTGATTCTTTCTGTTCCATGTTGCATATCTATTTAAGTTATCTTAATTCCTTTCTTTGAACAACTGCATGACAGGCGAGAATATCCTGTCGAGCACACTTCTGCTCGATGTGATGATTTCCGCTTGTCCGCTCATGCCTATCTCATAATCCGGTTTTTTCCCCTTGGTGGTAATCATTCCGTCCGGGAATTCCACCTCCACCGCATAGCTTTTGTTGTAGGGGACAAAGGAGATGGAGGTGATTTTCCCTGATAACGTGCCATACGTATGTGCTGGATACTTGTTCAGCGCGATGTCCACCTTGTCGCCGGCGGTTATTTCAGATACCTCGTTTTCCGATAGTCTGATGTGTCCTACCGGGTTTCCTTTTTTCTGCGAGACAACGGTGCATAGCGTGTCGCCTTCGTTTATCTTCCGGTTCATGCTCCAGCTCTTTCCCCAGATGACGGTTCCTTTGTTGCGGCTTTTCAGCAAGTTGTTGCTGTCCCATGTTCTCAGGCTGTTGACCATGTTCTCGTAGGCTATCTCCAGTGCCCTGTGGTGTTGGGCCATCTCCATTTTATGGTCGATTTCCAAGTCGAACATTTCCCGCTTTATTTTCAGCAGGTCCAGTTCGTCCGCCTTTCCGCTCCGGGCGAGTATTTCCAGTTCCTTGTCCAGATACTTTTTCTTTTGCGGATAGAGGTCGAACTCCCGATACATCAGGCAGGCCCTTACGGCTTGTGTGAATTGTTCGTATGCCGGGGTCATTTCTCCCATAATCAGGTCGAAGGGATAATCTTGCAGGTAGCCGATGTCCATGGTGCGGTAATACTCCTCTACATTGGTCAGTACCTGGCAGAATCTTTTCACGTCTTTCAGCGAAGCCGTGTTTTTCAGTATTCCCAGCGTGTCGTTTTCTTTGACCTGCGACCGGTTTTCCACGAAGAACCTTTCTATCATGCCGGCACGGTTCGCCGTAATCCACTCCACGCTTCCCGTGTCGTCTATGCGTATGTGCTTTTTCACGGTGTCGGGATACTGGAACAAGGCTGCTCCTGCCACCAGCAATGCCACCAGCCCATATACGATGTAGCTTCCCGTATGTATCAGCCAGTCGGGCATGTCGCCCAGCATGTCGTTGCTGTCTCGGCTGTATATTTCCACTTTCTTCGTGTCCGGTTTATAAATCTCTTCCATATCTCGGTCTGTCATGCACTGAGTTCCAGTTGGTTTTTAACTAATCGGAAGTAGTCTCCTTGTTTGGCTATCAGTTCCTCGTGCGTGCCTTTTTCTGTGATTTCGCCTTCTTTCAGGACAACAATCTGGTCGGCGTTTCTTACGGTGCTGAGCCGGTGTGCCACGATGATTACCGTCTTGTTCTTGAAGAACAAGTCCAGGTTGTGCTGTATGGTCTTTTCGTTGTCGGTGTCGAGCGCGTTGGTGGCTTCGTCAAAGAACAGATAGTCCGGGTTGCGGTAGATGGCGCGTGCTATCAGCAGGCGTTGCTTCTGCCCTTGGCTCAGTCCTTGTCCGGTGTTGCCTATTTTCGTGTTGTATTTCAGCGGCAGCGATTCAATGAAGTCGCGTATGTTTGCCATTTCCACGGCATAGAGCATCCGTTCCTTGTCGATGGCCTCGCCGTCGGGAGCGATGTTTCCGGCTATGGTGTCGCCGAATATGAATCCTTCCTGCATCACCACTCCGCAATGCTTGCGCCATTCCTTGAAGCTGATGCGCTGTAGCGGGCGGTTTCCTATCCTGATGTCTCCTCCGGTGGGCGGATAAAAGCCCAGCATCAGTTTCACCAGTGTTGTCTTTCCGCTTCCGCTGAGGCCTACGATGGCTGTAGTCTTTCCTGCCGGAATGTGCAGTGAAAGGTTCTTGATGACCTGCCTTGATTTTTCCGATCCGTAGGAGAACAGCACATTCTGTAGCCGTATGTCTTCATTTCCCGTGATGTCCGCTTCCGGGCTGTTGTTGTCTGCCTCTTCGTCCGGTTTTCCGTGTATTTCGCCTAAGCGTTCCAGGCTTAGCCTGGCATCCTGTGTGCTCTGCATGAATGCCACGAACTGGCTGACGGGGCCTTGCATCTGCCCGATGATGTACTGTATGGAGAGCATGATGCCCAGCGTGATGTCTCCTTGCAGCACGGCAGTGGCCGACAGCACGGTGATAAGTATGTTCTTCACTTCGTTGATGAGCACGGCGCCCACTTGCTGCCATTGTCCCAGATTGAGCGAGCTCATGTTGATGCGGAACAAGGCAGCCTGGATATTTTCCCATTCCCACCGCTTTTGCTGCTCGCATCCCAGCAGCTTGATGTCCTGCATGCCGTAAATCAGCTGCATCAGGTTGTTCTGGTTCAACGACATCTGCTCGAAGTTCTTCCGGTTCAGGTCGGCCCGTTTGCGCATGAAGAGCCTCACCCAGCCTATGTAGAGCAGGCTGAACAGGGCGAATACGAGGAATATCTTCCAGCTGTAGACGGCAAGCACCACCCCGAAGATGGCCACGGTGATGGCAGCGAAGAGTATTTGCAGCACCGATTGTGTCAGGAAACTCTCTATCTGGTTGTGGTCTTCGATTCGTCTTATCAGGTCGCCTGCCAGCTTGCTGTCGAAGAACTTCATGGGCAGGCGCATCAGCTTGGAGAGGAAGTCGGAGATGAGCGACACGTTGACCCTCGTGCTGATGTGCAGCAAGATGCAGCGGCGGATTACCTCGATGAGGGTGCGGCTGAACACCAGCATCAGCTGTGCCGCCAGTATCAGCCAGATGAAGTTCAGGTTCCGGTGACCTATACCTTGGTCTACGATGGTCTGCGTAAGGAAGGGGAACACCAGTTGCAGGATGCTTCCTGCCAGCAGGCCCACCACCAGCTGCACCAAGGCTTTCCGGTAGGGGCGCACGTAGTGCAGCAGATACCAGAGCGAGAGTTTCTCATACTTGATGGGTTCCGCCTCATAGAACTGCGGGGTGACGTCAATCAGCAGTGCGATACCTTTCTCCATGCCTCCTTGCCGGGTGCTGATCCAGCAGTTTTTCAGTTCCGCTTCTTCGTATTTCAGCAGTCCGTAGGCAGGGTCGGCAATGTAGAAGAAGGTTTTCCCTCTTTTTTTCTCCACTTTGTATAGCACCACGAAGTGCTCCTGGTTCCAGTGCAGTATGCACGGCAGTTTGGCTTGCGATTTCAGCCTTTCGATGGTGGTGCGGATGCCGGTGGCGCGCAGCCCTATGCTTGCTGCCGCTTCGCTGATGCCCAGCAGGTTCACTCCGGTGCGCTGGATGAACGATTGCTCCCGCAGTTGCTGCACGGAGAACGTCTTTCCGTAGTGCCGGGCTATCATGCGCAGGCAGGTGGGGCCGCAGTCCATGCCGTCTAGTTGCTTGTAGAATGGGAATTTCTTCATCGTTTCTGTTTTTTGGTGTCTATGTATTGTATCAGCCGGTCTGCCACCTCGTCCAGCCGTTGGTTCTCCTGTTCATAGAGGCTGCACAGGGTCTTTTGCTGCTCCACAAGGCATTCCCGATTGCCCAGCATGTCCATTATGCGTCGGCTCAGCTTGTGCGGTGTCATGCGGCGTATCTCCCTTGGCGGCAGCACCAAGGCAGGCACGTGGGCAAAGACGCATTCGGTCTGTATGTTCCAGTCGTCTGCCACCAGTGCCAGGTCGCATAGGGGCAGCAGTGCCTGCAAGTCTTGCGGACGGTAGACGGCAATGTTGTCGGGCAGTGCAAACAGCTTTTCGTCTGCTTTCCCTTGGTTGGTCAGCACTACGAACTGGTGGTCCGGGTGGTCTGCACTGTGCCTCCTGATGGCTTGGTATGCCTGTTCTGCATTGTCTGTGCAGCCGTTCCCTTTCTCCAGTATGCCGATGATGACTGTTGCCGCACGTCTCTCTTTTATCTCCTCCAGTTTTTCGATGAAGTCGGCTTCCCTTGCTCCTTTCGACAGGGGCGTGTAGGGCGAAGGAGGCAGATAGAGCGTTTCGGCATCCAGTTTGCCGTTTTGCGCCTCTTCCTGCGTGGTCACAAAGAGGTAGTCTATCCCGTGCCGGCGATAGAGTGCCGCACGCTCCTGCAACAAGAGGTCGAGCAGCGTCAGGTCGGGGACAAACCAGTGCAGGTCGTCGGGATATAGCACTCGTCCGATGCCTTTGCCCAGCAGTCCGGAGGTGAAGACGGAATCGGAACTGTCCGTATAGTACACTTCATTTCCTTTCCTGCTTATCAGGCATGCTAATCGGACGGTGACTCTTACCCTGCCGGTCTCCTGCCGTATGTCGAAGAGCAGACTGTACATTTGCGCGGCAGTCGTTTAGTTGTTGTCCGACTTTAATCCTAATGCCGAATAGAGCGTGGCTCCATTATAGTGGTACGTGCTCTGATATTTGTCGTAAAGGATGTCGGTGCCCAGCTCATAACGGAAATAAGCGAGGTACTCGAAGAATGTGGAACGCGACAAATCCAGTTTCCTGGCAAACTCTTCGGGGGTGCCTGTGCACCGGTGCTGAATCATGAAGTCCATGCGCAGCACTTTCTTTAGGTCGATTCGTTTCATGATGCTTCTGTATTTTGAGTCATTATTCATTGATTCCTATTTATGGAAGTTGCCTTCCAAGTGTCTGTTCCCTGGCCCTGTCAGTTCCAGCAGGTATGTTCCCGATGGCAAGTTGCTGATTGGAATGAGGATGTTGGCAGTGGCCGTTTCAGGAATCATTTGCTGATACTGCGTTTCTCCGGTGGTCGGGCAGATGATGCGGATTGTGATATCGCAATCCGGTTTATCGTTTTGGATGTTGATGAAATTGCCGGAAAGGTAGGCGGAGATAGGGATGGTGGGGAGGCTGCGTTCTATTCCGATATTGTCCCATAATCCTTTCATGTCAATAAATTCATTTGTTTCTTCAATTTGAGAAAACACAATCTCACGAGTAGAAGAAAAAACATTCGGAATAAATAGAAGATAAGATGTAATACCTGCTATTAATACTACTTGGCATACAATTTTTCTTTTCATACAATATTCTAATATTTAATTTGATTGCTGCAAAGTTAAAGTATAATTAGCTAATATTCGTAGACGTAGTAAGGACTTAATATAGACATAAAATAGGAGGTAATAGGTTGTTTTATAGCTTATTACCTCCTTTGTAAAAACCTAAAAATGGACAGTGGCTTCCTCAGAAATCCCAAATCCATAAATCTAAGGTCTGATTTTCACTGAATTTATTTGTTTGTTGTAGTATGTGTTCTTTCAGACGATATTTTTGTTTAGACACAGAAGCTGGAGAGATGCCTAAAGCAGTTGCAATATTGGTATTATTCATGCTGAGTTTTATAAGGCAACACAGATGCACTTCATATTCCGTCAACAAAGGAAGTTTTTTTTGTAGTCGGTCTGTAAAATGGTCGAATATGTCATTGACAGATTCTTCAATATCTTTCCATTGTGTAGTATCTACGTATTTTGGGGTAGTAATTAGGTTGTGTAGTATCTTGGTGTTTTTTACCAATTTTTTGGATAAAGTTCTTTCTCTGTCGTGTAGACGTTGACTCTCTTCTGTTAGTTTATTTAATTTTTTTAGTTCCTCTGATTGTGTGTTGAGAGAAAATATGTATTGTTCTATATTCTTTTGAAGCTTTTTGTTCTCTATGATTAGCATTTCATTCTGTTTTTGTACATTGGAATATGTTTTGTTGAGTTCTTCAAGTTGTGCTTGCATTCCTTTGTTGGTTTCTATTTGTATTGCAAGTTCTTGCATTTTCGACTGGTTTTGTCTGATTAAAATTTTATTTTCATTTATCTGTATTATGCTGTGGCGTATCTCTTCCTCTTTTTTTTGTATGATTCGCTCTTTTTTCATCAACTTACGCTGATAGGTATAGATAAGAAATGTTATCGTACAAATCAATAAAATGATAACTATGAGGGTATTACGGGTATTTCTATCTTTTTCTATCTTTAATTGATTCTTTTCGTTGATGAGTTTCTGCTGGTTGTATTTCTCTTGCATTTCGGCTAATTCTTGATTCTTATGCGAATTGTATACAGAATCTAATCCGTTGAGTAAACTGTCGCAAAACGATATGGCTTCTTTATATTTATGTTCTTTTTTGCTCAGTTTATAGAGGGAATTATAAGCAGAGGTCGCTGTTAAAATATTACTTTTGTTGGGTGATGTAGCTTTAATTAGGTGATAATATGCGGAATCTGTTTGACCAATATTGCTATAAATGTTGCCGATAGCTAAATGCACTTGTTCTTTAATAGCTCCCTTACTGTTGTTAATAGCCTGTTTGGCATAATATATTGCTTTTTTATAATCTTTTATTTGCATATAAACTCCAGATAGTTCGTTTGACGCGGCTGCTACTTTGGGAAAATTGTGTTGTTTTTGAGCATTTTCAATAGCTTTTTGGTAGAAATCAATAGCAGAGTTATATTGCTTAAGTTCTGTATAAGTTCTGCCGAGATAGATTTGTGAAGCTATGATATATTTAGGAGTGCTGGCTTGAAGTGCATATTGGTATGCTTTGTTGAAAGCATTAAGTGCATATTCATTATAAGAATGGAGTACATATATGCTCCCTAATTCTGCATTAATAAGATGGCATAATTGATAGTCATTTGCCATTTTTTCATATTCTGTAGCTTTAAGGAAAAATTCTTGCGCTTTTTCTATATCTTTATTGTTATGGTAGATTCCTCCCCTCAAATACAGCACCAATGCTTTCCGTTGTGCATCCTCCTGCTTCATAAAGTAGTCATATGCAATGTTGGCTAATGAATCATTTTGCTCTATATACATCTTATATTTTGCTTGAGTCATCAACAATGCCCAAGTGGCATGTTCCAATTTCTGCGCAGCATCCGGCATTTCCATATTCTGTAATATATGCAATGCGCTGTCTGGGTACTCATACATGATAGCTTCTGCATGTATCAGCTCCGGCAGTGATATGGAAGAGTGTTTTTTTGAAGAACAAGCGGTGAAAAATAAGAGAATAGCTGATGCTACTATGACTGTAGTAAAATAGACATTTTTCATTGCGTATTGTTATAAATATGATGGAATATGATGCAAATATAAAACATTTTTCTAATTGCCGTCAAAACAGGATAATTCTGCTAACGAATTTTTGCATCAACCGTTCCCGCTCATTTGCCGTAAGGGTAGTATACTTAGTGTAATAATATTTTTAGAATTGGTTTGATATTGTTAGAAGTCCCAAATCCATAAATCTAATGCTTGATTTCGCCCCAATGTTTCGTTTTGCTGTGCAATGTGTTCCTTTAACCGATATTTTTGTTTGGAGACCGAGGCGGGAGAAATACCCAAGGCTGTTGCCATATTGGTATTATTCATATTGAGTTTTATCAGGCAACAAAGGTGTATTTCGTATTCGGTTAGGGTGGGCAGTTTTGTTGATAGTCTTTTTGTGAAGTTATCGAATATGGAGTTGATGGCTTCTTCTATATTTCTCCACTGTGTGACATCAACATATTTGGGGGCTATGACCAGCTCGTTTAGTACTTTGGTGTTTTTAACTAATTGTTTGGATAGTATTCGTTCCCTGTCGTGCAACCGTTGGTTTTCTTCGGTCAATTCATTCAGCCTTTTCAGTTCTTCCGATTGTGCGTTGAGCGAGGTAGAGTATTGTTCTATGTTTCTTTGCAGAGTATGGTTTTCATGGGCCAGTGCCTCGTTTTGTTGTTGTATTTCAGCGTATGTTCTGTTTAGTTCCTCTAATTGTTCCTGCATGTCTTTGTTAGCTTCTATTTGGGTGGTAAGTTCCTGCATCATCGATTGGTTATGCTTGATTACAATTTCATTTTCACTTATTTGCATCATGCTTTGGCGTATCCCTTCTTCTTTCTTTTGTATGATGCGTTCTTTCCTCATCAGTTTATGTTGATAGTTGTATATAAGAATTGCTATGACACAAATTAGTACAATCAATATTATCAGTGCATTTCGGGTATTTTTGTCTTTTTCTATCTTTAGTTGATTCTTTTCGTTGATAAGTTTTTGTTGATTGTACTTTTCTTGCATTTCGGCTAATTCCTGTTCCTTATGGGAATCAAAAATAGAATCGAATCCATTCAAGAATTTGTCATTGTAAAATATAGCTTCTTGGTATTTTTTCTCTCTTTTACTTAATTCATATAAAGCATGGTAAGCAGCATTCACCGTATTGACACTTGCTTTATGACCTACAACTTGATTTAAATAATAATATGCGGAATCTATGGGACCTATTTCTCTGTAAATATTCCCGATTACCAAATTTATTTGTCCTTTAGATACTCCTATATTGCTACTGTTAATAGCCTGTTTTGAATAGTATAAAGCTTTTTTATAATCCTTGATTTCAATATAAATACCAGCAAGTTCATTAGAAGCAATTGCTACACTTCTTGTTATATGTTTTTCTTTGGCAATTTCAATGGCTTTTTGATAATATTCAATTGATTGATTGAACCTTTCCAATTGACCGTAAGTCCTACCAAGATAAATTAAAGAAGCAATGATATACTTACAGTTTTGTGATTGAAGTGCATATTGGTATGATTTATTAAATGCTTCAATAGCATACTCTTTATAAAAACGGAGTATGTATATACATCCTAATTCTGCATAGATTAAATGGCACAGTTGATAGTCATTAGTTTTCTCTGCATACGTTGTTGCTCTTAGAAGAGAATTTTGTGCCTCTTCTATATTTCTGTTATCATGAAAAATTTCTCCTTTTAGATA
Source organism: Bacteroides sp. L10-4 (assembly GCF_013373675.1). Classification (NCBI taxonomy): domain Bacteria; kingdom Pseudomonadati; phylum Bacteroidota; class Bacteroidia; order Bacteroidales; family Bacteroidaceae; genus Bacteroides; species Bacteroides sp. L10-4. Next base: position 921 of record NZ_JABXJH010000046.1, on the reverse strand, counting down.
CAGCACTAATGCCTTTCGTTGTGCATCCTCTTGTTCCATAAAGTAATTGTACGCGATATTGGCTAAAGAGTCATTCTGCTCTATATACATCTTATACTTTGCTTGCGTCATCAACAATGCCCAAGTGGCATGTTCCAATTTCTGCGCAGCATCCGGCATTTCCATATTCTGTAATATATGCAATGCGCTGTCTGGGTACTCATACATGATAGCTTCTGCATGTATCAGCTCCGGCAGTGATATGGAAGAGTGTTTTTTTGAAGAACAAGCGGTGAAAAATAAGAGAATAGCTGATGCTACTATGACTGTAGTAAAATAGACATTTTTCATTGCGTATTGTTATAAATATGATGGAATATGATGCAAATATAAAACATTTTTCTAATTGCCGTCAAAACAGGATAATTCTGCTAACGAATTTTTGCATCAACCGTTCCCGCTCATTTGCCGTAAGGGTAGTATACTTAGTGTAATAATATTTTTAGAATTGGTTTGATATTGTTAGAAGTCCCAAATCCATAAATCTAATGCTTGATTTCGCCCCAATGTTTCGTTTTGCTGTGCAATGTGTTCCTTTAACCGATATTTTTGTTTGGAGACCGAGGCGGGAGAAATACCCAAGGCTGTTGCCATATTGGTATTATTCATATTGAGTTTTATCAGGCAACAAAGGTGTATTTCGTATTCGGTTAGGGTGGGCAGTTTTGTTGATAGTCTTTTTGTGAAGTTATCGAATATGGAGTTGATGGCTTCTTCTATATTTCTCCACTGTGTGACATCAACATATTTGGGGGCTATGACCAGCTCGTTTAGTACTTTGGTGTTTTTAACTAATTGTTTGGATAGTATTCGTTCCCTGTCGTGCAACCGTTGGTTTTCTTCGGTCAATTCATTCAGCCTTTTCAGTTCTTCCGATTGTGC